>JBEGUE010000156.1:0-6866 GCA_041179045.1 Pseudomonadota bacterium | reverse complement strand
ACAGCTCATCCAAAGGAAAAAGAGATGTATGAACTTGGTAAACGTGCTTTCTTCTTCCAGGGTGGCCCAATGGACTTCTCCTGCGCATCTTGCCATGCAGAAAACGGTAAGCGCATTCGCTTACAGGATTTACCGAACATCACAGAGCAAAAGGGTGCCGCTTTAGGTTGGGGTTATTGGCCTGCATACCGCGTATCGAGCGGTCAATTTTGGACAATGCAACAACGCTTGAATGATTGTTTCCGTCAGCAACGTTTTCCTTACCCTATTTATGGCTCAGATGTGACTATCGCTTTGTCAATGTACATGGCAAAAACCGCAAATGGCGGAACAGTTGAAACACCTGGCTTAAAGCGTTAATGGATAAGAGATGAATATGAAAATCACACACTTAAAACAACTCTTAGCTGCTACTGGATTTATTTTTGCTGCTGGTTTAGTGCAGACTCCTGCTCTTGCTCAACAAAAAAATGATCCAAAATTTAACAAGTTGATTCAAGATAGCTTTCGCGCCGAAGGCATTGCTGGATTGGATCGCATCGATCAAGACGCAACGCAAAAGTTCTGTTCAGATCCTAAGTTTGCCGATAGCAAGCAAGGTCAAGCTATGCGCGAGAAAATTCAGAAGATCAATATGGATTCGATCAAGCAGCCGTCTGATGGAAAGTACATTGGCGACTGGAAGAATGGCGAGCGAATCGCGCAAAGTGGTCGTGGAGCTACCTGGTCTGATAAAGCCGATACCCCAATCGGTGGCGGTTGTTATAACTGTCATCAAATTGATGCCAAAGAAATTTCCTATGGAAACATTGGCCCATCCTTGACTGGCTACGGAAAAATGCGTGGCTATTCTCCAGAGGTTGTAACTTACACCTGGAACCGTATTAATAATTCCAAGGCGTATAACGCATGCAGCAATATGCCGCGCTTTGCCCACTTCAAGTTATTAAATGAGAAGCAAATGCAGGATGTCATGGCTTTGCTGCTTGACCCAGAATCACCTGTGAATAAATAACACATTTAAACAGGCCGCAAGGCCTGTTTTCTTAAGGGAATCACTATGTCATTAAATCGACGCGAGTTTTTACAAGCGCTAGCCATTGCTTCTGCTGGTGGAATGAGTCTGCAATCTAATTTTGCTACCGCGCAGACAACCGCTCAAAAATTCTATGATTTACCGAAGTTCGGGAATGTACATTTTCTGCATTTCACTGATTGCCATGCCCAACTATTGCCAATCTATTTCCGTGAGCCCAATGTCAACCTCGGTATTGGCTCGCAAGAGGGCAAGACACCTCATTTAGTCGGCGAATATTTTTTAAAGGCAAACGGTATCAAGCCAGGGACGCGAGATGCGCATGCCTTTACTTATCTTGATTACGTTGCAGCTGCGCAAAATTACGGCAAGATGGGCGGCTTTGCTCATATGGCAACTTTGATTAAGCAAATCAAATCTAGTCGTCCAGGCGCTCTGTTATTGGACGGTGGAGATACTTGGCAGGGTTCAGGTACCTCACTCTGGACTAATGGCCAGGATATGGTTGATGCGGCACTGCTTCTAGGGGTTGATGTCATGACTCCCCACTGGGAAATGACCCTAGGCGAGAAGCGTGTCATGGAAATTGTGAATGGCGACTTTAAGGGCAAGGTTTCTTTTGTTGCTCAAAACATTAAGACGGCAGACTTTGGTGACTCCGTCTTTAATCCGTATGTCATGAAAGTGCAAAATGGTATTCAAGTAGCAGTGATTGGCCAGGCCTTCCCATACACCCCAATTGCTAATCCACGTTACTTCACACCAGATTGGACATTTGGCATTCAGGAAGAAAACCTTCAGAAGACGATTAATGAAGTAAAGGCTAAAGGTGCAAAAGTCGTTGTGTTGCTATCCCATAACGGTATGGATGTGGATTTAAAGATGGCATCTCGTGTAACCGGTTTAGATGCCATTATGGGCGGCCATACGCATGATGGCGTTCCGATTCCAGTCAAAGTAAAGAACTCGGGTGGAGTAACTTTAGTTACCAATGCAGGCTCCAATAGTAAATTCTTGGGTGTACTCGATTTTGATGTGAAGGGTGGTAAGCCAGTCGATTTCCGCTACAAGCTTTTCCCAATCTTCTCAAATATGATTCCGGCTGATCCTGCAATGAATAAACTCATCGCTAAAGTGCGAGCGCCATATGAAGCGAAGTTAAATGAAAAGTTAGCTACTACCGATGGTCTTTTGTACCGCCGCGGTAATTTCAACGGTAGCTTCGACCAGTTAATCCTAGATGGATTGATGGCTCAGAAGAACGCAGAGATTGCTTTCTCTCCAGGCTTCCGTTGGGGTACCAGCTTATTGCCAGGTCAGGCTATTACCCGCGAGAATCTATTGGATCAAACGGCCATTACCTATCCATACACCACTGTTACTAATATGACTGGTGAAACGATCAAGACTATTTTGGAAGATGTGGCGGACAACTTATTTAATCCTGATCCGTATTACCAACAGGGTGGCGATATGGTTCGTGTGGGCGGCATGCAATACACCATTGATCCCGCGGCATCTGCTGGTAAGCGGATTAGTGATATGCGTTTAAATGGCAAGGACATTGATCCTAGCAAGACATATAAGGTTGCTGGTTGGGCGCCGGTTAGTGAGGATGCTAAGAATGCTGGTGGCGAAGCAATTTGGGATGTGATGGAACGTCATTTGCGTGATGTGAAGGTGGTTAAGGCTGTGAAGCTCAATGAGCCGATCATTAAAGGCGTCAAAAATAATCCTGGAATGGTTTCCCTCTAATCATTTTCTATTCGAGATCAAAAATGAAAAAATTACTTCAGTGTCTAGCGATTACTTTTGCCATGTTTGCTATGGGGGCTCATGCAGCAGGGCCTACTGAAGTCGTCTACCACATCGATGATGCTGATTCGCAAGGCGTTAAAGGTCTGCGTAATATACGAAATCATTTGGATGTTTCGCCTCAAACCAAAATTATTGTTGTTACCCACGCCAATGGCGTCGACATCATGATGGAAGGTGCCAAGGATAAAAAGAATGGAATTGAATACGCACCTCTAGTTGGCGCTTTAAAGTCACGTGGTGTTCGATTTGAGGTCTGCGAGATTACGCTAAAGAATCGTAATTTAAAGAAGGATCAATTTATCCTGGACACGGACTTCACGCCATCGGGAGTGGTTCGAGTAGCTGACCTTCAGAACCAAAGCCGTTTTGCATATATAAAGCCTTAAGCTATGCAGTTGCCGTGCTTTGAGTTGCGCTCTGATGCCCTGCGAATGCTTTCTTTTGTCTCGGCTTTACTATTATTATCAGTCGCCAATTCTTACGCATCAGATGATTTAATCCTGAAGCCCACTCAAGTAGCGCCGCATACGTATTTCGTGCAAGGCTTGCCGGAGATGGGTAGCAGTAAAAATCAAAACTTTATTTCCAATGCGGGGTTTGTGATTACGCCAAAAGGCGTGGTGGTAGTCGATGCACTAGGATCGCCGGTGCTTGCCAAGAAGCTGATTGCCGAAATAAAAAAGATTACCCCTCAAAAAATTGTTGCTGTCATCGTTACGCACTACCATGCTGATCACGTTTATGGGCTTCAAGAATTTAAAAAACTTGGTACAAAAATTTATGCCCAAGGGGAGGGAAGGGGCTATATCTCCTCGGAGACTGCTCGGCAGCGCTTGATTGCATCACGAACTGATTTTGCTCCTTGGGTAAATTCCTCAACCAATTTAATATCGGCAGATGTCTGGATAGATCAGAATTTCACGCTCACAGTCGGTGGTGTGAGCTTTAAGATTGGTAGAGTGGGCCCAGCTCATGCTCCTGAGGACTTAATTATTTATGTCGCATCTGAAAAAGTCCTTTTTGCAGGCGACCTGGTTTTTCGGGGTCGTATTCCCTTTGTTGGTAATGCCGATAGCAAGGGTTGGTTGCAGGCTTTGAATGAGATTGAATCATTAAACCCTACTATCGTGATTCCTGGACATGGTACGCACTCCATTAATCCAATTGAAGATATCCGCTTTACACGGGAATATTTGAGATATTTGCGTCAATCGATGGCCAAGTCAGCAATTGATATGGATCCCTTTGAAGATGCCTATCAGCAGGCTGATTGGTCAGAATACGAAGGAATGCCCTTGTTTAGGGCTGCAAACCGCATGAATGCCTATAACGTCTACCTCTCAATTCAGGCGGAATAAGGCAGATTTGTCATCTGGCTTTAAAATAGCGGTTTACTTCGCTAAATGACTGATTTCAAATGAAATTACCACTAATTAAGCTTGGATTCATCTTTGTTGCTGTGTTTGGCCTACATTTATCCGCCTATGCAGCACCGGATCTTGCCAATGGCAAAAAAATAGATCAGCAAAAATGCTACGCCTGCCATGCTAAAAAAACTGGCTTTGGTAACGGTGACATGATCTACACCCGCAGCGATAGCAAGGTTAAAAATCTGCAAAATCTAAAGACGATGGTTGCCATGTGCAACACAGAATTACGTCTTGATCTTTTCCCTGAGGACGAAGCTGATGTAACGGCTTTTCTCAATAAGCAGTTTTATAAATTTAAATAATTTCAGTAAAGATTTTTTATTATGGATGCGGTAGATATTTCCTCTCTCAGCAAATCAGTTTTATTAGCTACCTTCGCGGTGACTTTCTTGCTTGGCGCAGTAATGCAAAAAACAGGCTTTTGTAGCATGGGTGCAGTCTCGGATATTTTTATTATGTCTAGCTGGGGTCGTTTAAAGCAGTGGTTTTTAGCTATCGGTGTTGCGATTATTGGTTTTGCTTTGATGTCATACCTGGGACTCATTGATCCATTAAAGAGTATGTACACCGGTAATAAGTTTTTATGGTTATCGACAATTGTGGGTAGTACGCTGTTTGGTTTTGGTATGGTGCTTTCATCAGGTTGCGGCAGTAAGACTCTTGTTCGTATTGGCGGCGGTAATCTGAAGTCCATCATCGTATTTTTCGTCCTTGGACTTTCAGCCTACATGACGATGAAGGGCTTTCTGGGTGTGATTCGCGTCAATACTTTGGACTCGGTATTCATTGCTCTCAATACTCCCCAAGATTTACCAAGCATCTTGGCTCCCATTACTGGTATTGCTCGCAACAACTTACACCTAGCTTTAGGTTTGATAGTGGGGTCCGCCTTTATTGCTTATGCGCTTGCAAGCAAAGCCTTCTGGACTGCTGAAAACCTGTTTGCCGGAACTTTTGTTGGTCTGGCGATTTGCGCTGTATGGTGGATATCAGGTAACTTGGGTTTTGTTGCTGAGGATCCCAATACCTTAGAAGAGGTTTTCTTGGTGACTAACTCGGGCCGCATGGAGAGCCTCTCCTTTGTAGCTCCCTACGCCTTTTCGTTGGATTGGTTGATGATGTACAGCGATACCTCAAAGGTAATCACTGTTGGTATTGCTGCTGTCATTGGAATGATTACTGGATCCGCCTTCGTCTCCGTTCTGACTAAGTCATTCCGCTGGGAGAGCTTTCGTGACACGGAAGATACAGCTAACCATTTAATTGGTGCGTCTTTGATGGGGTTTGGCGGAGTGACAGCACTTGGGTGTACTGTCGGCCAAGGCTTAAGCGGCATCTCTACCTTGGCAGTTGGATCACTGCTTGCCTTGCCAGGATTTATTTTCGGCGCATACTTAGCTCTTCTATATTTAGAAACGCGCAATGCACCTAATCCCTGTAGTTAATATATAAATTAGGCTAAATAATATGCAGATAGATTGGCTTGCCTTTACTCCTGGCCCCGCATTTCTTGGTGGAATTTTATTGGGCCTTGCTGCCGCCTTATACGTCGTTCTCCATGGTCGCATCTTAGGTATCAGCGGCATTGTTTCCGGATTACTGTCACCCAAAGAAGGTGACGTTAATTGGCGCTTAAGTCTTGTTTTGGGATTATTGAGTGCGCCAGTATTGGCCAGCTTCTTTTTTGACCTTCACACAATCACTGTCATTGATGCCGATTGGATTGCCATCATTGTTGCCGGTGTACTAGTCGGTTTTGGTGCTAACTATGGCTCTGGTTGCACTAGCGGTCATGGTGTTTGTGGTCTATCCCGTCTTTCGCCAAGGTCTTTAGTTGCTACGGTGTCTTTCATGAGCGCTGGATTTTTGATGGTCTTTGTTATTCGCCATGTACTGGGCATATAAATCATGAGAAGACAATTCAATTTATTTAGCCAATATTTAATTGGTGTTTTATTCGGAGTTGGTTTGATCATTTCCGGTATGAGTAATCCGCAAAAGATCCTTAATTTTCTTGATCTCGCTGGCAACTGGGATCCATCCTTAATCTTGGTGATGGGCGGTGCGATTATGGTGGGTCTTGCTGGTTTTTATGTGGTTTCTAAGCGCTCCGAAGCTTTTTTTGGTGGTGCACTTCACATACCTACTCGTAGCGATATTTCAAAGCCCCTCATTATTGGCAGCCTGATATTTGGTGCGGGTTGGGGTATCGCTGGTTTCTGCCCGGGTCCTGCGATTGTTGCTCTCGGGGCAGGCCACCTGAAGGCTCTTGTCTTTGTATTAGCGATGCTTGCTGGTATGGCGATCTGCAACCGCTTCTTTACAGGCCACAAAAAGTAAGTCTGATTTAGAATCTAAGCTATTAGTTTTTAAATTCTTATTATTTTTTGAGGTTTAGATGAGCCTTCCTATTGCCTGTCATACCGATCATTTCGGTACTTTGGGTCAAATCGACCCAAGCCACTTAGCTGAGATTGTTAAACAAGGCTACAAAAGTGTTATCAACAATCGCCCTGAGTTTGAGGGTGGACCCAGCCAACCCACGAATGCACAAATTCAGGCTCAGGCTGAAGCCTTGGGAT
>JBEGUE010000155.1:0-3100 GCA_041179045.1 Pseudomonadota bacterium | reverse complement strand
TTTTATAAAGGCTAAATCTTGAACATAACTCAAAGAGAAAGACCATTTGGAGTAAGAACCAGCAGTGTTAACTCCACTCTGATCTTGTGTAAGCTGCGATGGATCTTGAATCTTTAGATTGCCAAATGTGTAACTAGCGGAATAATTTAAATAATCACTCAAATTACGTAACCAGTCACCACTAATACTCAAATTAGAGGCAGTGATTTGATAATCACTCAATGTGGAGACTGACGGCGCAATTTGTACGTTGTTATAACTGCGATTCTCGACACTCAGTTTTACGGTCGAATTGGCAGACTGGCTTCTTAGTAATGAGTAGCTTGTGTTCGCCTGAAAGGTTGCTGCAGATCCTTCGGTTTGAGAAGAACTCCACCCCGATAAAGTCTTGTATTCTAGGTAAGAGCTTTGCAAACCTAATCGCCAGCCGTCATAACCAATGGGGATGCCATAGCTGCCTTGAGCGTAGCCAGAGCCTTGAGATTTGATGGCATTAAGGTTAACCTGATCGCCGACCCCTGAAATGTTATTTAGACTTAGGTTGGCAATTGCTTGTTCATTACCAGTACTACCACTACCGTAATTACTCAATGCTGCTTGACCGCTGAACCAAGGGGCATCAGAAAGCCTGACCCTAAAGTTACTAAGCCCAACACTGCTACCGGACTCAAAAGAGCCGGTTGCCATCACCCCTGGGGTTTCATTAAGCAATAGCATGCCACGCTCAATAGCTTGAGTATTAATAAATATCTCGCCTTGTGTGCCGTAAGTAATGTATTTTGTGGCGCGGTCAAGTGAAAAACGTGGGACCTTACTAACACTACTATCAGTTGGCTCAACAATCACTGAGCCCATCTTTCCCTCTAGAATTTGGATGAGAACAACTCCTGAATTAATTTCTTGAGGAGGCAATACGGCCTGAGCAATACGGCCTTGCTTTGAATAAAATTCCTGAATCGCTATTACGGCGTCTTGCAACTCACCAATATAAACAGATCTCCCAATCCAAGGCTTGACGATCATCTCTAGTTCGGAAGCAGTAAATAGCGTATTGCCTTCAAAGGTAAAGCGTGACACTGCAATTTGCTGCCCTTTCTTTTCTGCTGGAGTTTGTTCCGGTTTGGGTGGCTGAACTAATGGCGCCTGGGACTCACGCTGTAATTGCAAATCCAATTCACGTTGAAGTGCTCCAGCATCGGGTGCAGATTGAGACCATGCGCTAAATGACATACCCACTCCGATAACTGCCAGAGGAATGCTTAACAGTGGATGCATTGTTTGACGCAGTAGCTTCATATATCTCTATCGCTTTAGGTAGTTATCACTCTTAATGGATGCTTCATGCACCAATAGAATTGATTGTTACAGCGAGAAAGTGGTCTGATAACCCTACGAAAGTAGGGATAGCTATTAAATTAAGCGCTCGTCAGCGCAGTATTTAAAGAAATTAATTCAGCAAGGGAGCGCAAGCGTAGCTTGTACATCACCTCAGATTTGTATTCTTTAACAGTGGGTAGGGAAATCCCAAGCTCATTGACCAACTCTTTATTGCCGTAACCCTTAGCCAGCAGCTCAAAAACTTGGCGCTCACGCGGCGATAATCCCTTGAGAGCTTCTGTTAGCTGGGATTTACGTATCAGCTCTTGCATGGCAATGCTATCTTGCTCAATGGCTTTGGCGACAGCGCTTAAAAAAGCTTCGCGACTAAAGGGCTTGAGTAAAAAATCAAATGCTCCATTTTTGAATGCTTTAACAATTTGCTCGTCTGAGCTCTCGCCACTGATAAAAATAATCGGGATCTTATGCCCCTTATCAATCAGTTCAGCTTGTAACTGAATGCCTGATTGCTTTGGCATCCGCATGTCGGTAACCAAAACCGCTGGCACGACTGGCTTGAATTCAAGTAAAAATTGCTCAGGGTTAGCAAATGAGAAAATGGTATAGCCACAAAAACGCAAAGCTCGCTCTAAGTCGGAGCGTAACTCTTCATCGTCTTCCACCAGAAAAATATTTTTCGAATTCATTGCCCACTTGATTATTAGTTTTCAACAATTGAATGACATTATGAATAATAAGCGTTCATGCTTATACCCTCCGAACGTAGGGAAAGCTTAGCCACATAGATTAAATTAGCCATATTGTTATTTTTAGGTGGAGTGACTTAATCTTCCCCCCGTAATTTGTTACCAGGAGGAATAGACATAGAAAAAGTAACGCCGCCCTGATTTGGCAGGTTTTCAAAACTCAAAGTCCCTTGATGACGCTCAGCAATATAGTAGGACAGCCAAAGCCCAATTCCAGTTCCAGAGGGTTTAGAGCTTGCAAATAAGCTGAATAACTTATCTTCTTCCTCTGGTTTGATACCTAAACCATTATCCGTGACGCAGAGTCGATACCACCCCTTATCGTCATATTTGGTTTCAATGTGAATAGTTTTATCATTTCTATCCAGCGAATCGAGAGCTTCAATGGCGTTCGAAATCAAATTGGCAACCACTTGGCGCATCAAAGAGTCCCACACGAAGATGGGTTCTTGTGCTCGCAGATCTAGTGTGACTAAGATTGCTGACTTTTGAGCTCGGTCTTCATAAAGAGAGACCACCTCCTCCACTAACTTATCTACATTAGTGGCTACAGCAGAATCTTTGCCAGATTGAAATAGCTTTCTTAAACTGACAATGAGGTTAGCAGCAGAATGATTGGCCTTAAGAATATTCGACATGGAATACTTAAGGTCCTCTAAATCGAGATTGGGACGCTTGATTTTATCGAGCACTTCTCCACTGTTCAGCTCAATTTTAGCCAAAAATTGATTGAACTCATGGGCTAAGCCCGCAGATAATGCGCCCGTCTCCACCAAGGCATTCTTGTTTGATAAATTTTCAATCAGGATATCTTTTTCTTGAAGTAGAGTTTTTATCTGCTTATTCCTCATCGTCAATTGAATAGCGTTATATGAAAAATTCTCCATCCAATGCATCAAGATTAATAGCTGAAGAAACACAAACAGAGAACCCCTCAAAACGCGGGAAGAAATATCAAACTGTGAAATATCATGAAGTGTGAATCCAAAAAAATGGCCTTGATGATTTGTCACGAA
>JBEGUE010000154.1:0-3000 GCA_041179045.1 Pseudomonadota bacterium | reverse complement strand
TCTTACAATCTCGCCATTTACCCATTCAGGGTTTGCAAAAGCAAGGGAAGAAAGCAGGCAAGTTAAAGCAATTATTATTTTTTTCATACAACTCTCCAAAGAAGGTGGAGCCCAAATTTTGGGCGGACTTGTCCTAGGGAGTTATAGAATGGGCGGCTTGATTAGCCCTGACGTGTCGTTACTATTAAAGCTAATGTCGCTAAAGTTTGACGTTAGCGAATAAGAAATTTTATTAATGGATAACTGATACGAATAAGGAGCAAAAGCCATGCATAACACGCAGGAATTGCAACCACTATCCTGAGATTGATTCTGTGACGCGGAACTTTCAGCCTTTGATAATTTCAACTCTTGATGGCAAGAGTGAGAAGATTTATGGGCTTCGACACCAACAACTTCAGGCTGATGCTTAAATTGCATATCCGACACCGCCCATGCTTGGATGGGTAAGGATAGGATTAAAAAGATGAGCGTTAATTTTCTAAACATGAACTTATATTAATACTTTTCTTACTAATTCGCCTCCGATGGCAAAGTCAACGCTTGCTGAGTCAATAACTCAATATTTTGTCATTTAAGATGCGGCTCAAGCCTTTAATAGAACCCCAGCTATTTCTAACTGGGGTTATTACTTGACTATCAGGCTGGGGTAAATGACTTTGAAGACTTGCAGAAATCTACTATTAGCTCTGAAAAGCCGAGGTAGCGGGCATTTGTTTTTCTAAAGCTCTCCAATTCGGCAATCGCAGGTGAAACTTCAGTTTTATAACCAGCATCCTCATATCCAGGATGAAATGGGGCTTCTTGGACTAGTTTATTGCTCATGATGTGTATCCTTATTCAGTAAGTGGAAATTGAATCAATTGATCTGTATCACCAAAAACTGAATTAGCTCGGCAGTGCGCGCATGCAAAATCTCCTAAAGTGCCATATCAATATGGCTGCCGCTCCCCCTGTCCCTGATACCTGAGAGATTCACACAACAGCGTGGCTGAGTGCTTGCTCCTTCGGTGCACCATAAAGATGGTGACTCTCCAGACGGCTATTTAGGCTAAGCAGTACATTCCTGGTGGATACCTGAGCGTTCATGGGAGTTTGCGCCTTCGGTGGAGATTAAATCTCACTCTCCTGCTTGTGAAAAGTATATCGTCAAGATTGGAACTTATTCAAGCATTTTTTTAATATATTGAACAACTCAGAAGAACATGGTCTAAGTTGTATAGATGGCTACAAAGTGTTGATTTAAAAGACTAGGATTTTGTATGGTGGCCTGCCCAGCACGATTCGAACGTGCGACCTACGCCTTAGAAGGGCGTTGCTCTATCCAGCTGAGCTATGGGCAGTTATGTGCTGGGTATTTCTAGAACAATAAGGGAAAGTGGTCGGAGTACAAGGATTCGAACCTTGGACCCCCTGCTCCCAAAGCAGGTGCGCTACCAGGCTGCGCTACACTCCGACGGAATCGATATTCTACACCGAGATGGCCTAGAGGGGCAAATACTGTAAGATTAGGGTGATGGAAGCCTCATTTTTAAGCAAATTCAGAAAGCAACTCAGGGGATTTCTTGCCCTCAGTTTTCTGCTTGCCAGCTTATTGGGAACCCACTGGATTGGCTTTGCTCACAGCATTTCTCACTCTGGCATCCATCATCAAAATGCTGAACAGAGTTGTGTAGATCAGGCCCCCACCCTTGAGCACAGTTCAGCAAGCTGTCATTTACTCGATGCTCTCACGCTTGCCGGTTTCGTAGCATCAGAACCCAATCTATTCCTTGCCAATCACTTCCTTCATGAAGTGCAGTTGGTACCCAATGAATCTGCACCAGCCCGAATTCATATTGGGCTATATCAATCCAGAGCTCCACCTAGCTTCATTCTGTAAATCACTTAATTAGCCAAACATCATTGTTTGGAAATCTGATTTATTGCGCTCTTTTCGCATGAATGCGCATTTAGGAATGAAGGAATTAATATGCATCAAATCATTAAGCCATTGGCTAAGCACAAGCTGATCTATGTTCTGATTTCAGGAGTAGTGAGCACAACTGCCCTTGCACAATCTGAAGCTTCTCTGGAAATCACGGCTACTGGATCTCAAGAAGCAACGCAAAGTATTTTGACACCCACTAAGATTTTGCAAGGCGATGAGCTGCTCAATAAATTAGGCAGTACTTTGGGAGCTACGCTCGCTAATGAGTTGGGTGTATCCGCAACAGGTTATGGCGCAGGATCATCTCGACCAGTCATTCGCGGCCTTGAAGGCGCTCGCGTGCAGATTTTGCAAAATGGATTGTCCGTTGGGGATGTATCTAATATCTCCCAAGATCATGCCGTTGGTAACAATATGCAAAATGCCCATCAAGTGGAGATTTTGCGTGGTGCAGCCGCCCTACTCTATGGCTCAGGCTCTAGCGGCGGTCTTGTTAACGTAGTCAATGATCGTATCCTGACCAACTTACCCGATAGACCAACCGGTGCCATCAATACAAGTTACGAAACTGTTAACAATGGCAGAGCTGGCTCACTAGAGCTAGATGGCGCATTTGGTTCAGTTGCCGTGCATGTGGATACTGCCATTAATAATGCCAATAACTATCGCATCCCCGGAAACTCTACTCAGTCTCAAGGTGAGCCCGCTGGAGGGTGGACCGTTCCACCAGATGGAAATGGTGGTAATAACTATTCTGGCAAGTTACCCAATAGCTTTAGCAACCAGAATAACTTAGGTGTTGGCGTTTCTTACATTGGGCAAAACGGCTATACAGGAGTATCGATCGAGCGATTAAATAACAACTACGGCATTCCGACCCCAGAGGGTGGCTCGATTAATCAATCACAAAATCGATATGACCTCCAACATCAAACACGCGATCCCTTTGCTGGATTCTCATCCTTCAAATTTAGTGCAGCTAATTCTAATTACAACCATACGGAATTTACTAACACTGGTGAAGCGGCATCGCTCTGGAAGAATATTGCTAACGAAGCGCGTTTTGAATT
>JBEGUE010000153.1:0-4701 GCA_041179045.1 Pseudomonadota bacterium | reverse complement strand
TGTGGCGCATGATGTTTTCAAGCACAACGATGGCATCGTCCACCACCAAGCCAACTGCCAAGGTAATTCCTAGTAGCGAAATATTGTCTAAGCTATAGCCCAATATGTAGAGCAAAAAGAATGCGCCAATCAGTGAAATTGGCAGGCTAATCGAGGGGATGAGGGTCGCAGATATCCGTTTTAAAAACAAAAATATCACCAATACAACGAGCAAAATAGTTAAAGCTAGCGTGATATTGACATCATGAATTGCCTCAACGATGGACAGCGATCTATCGTTGACGAGTGTCAGCTTAATAGATGCTGGCATTTGCTCTTGAAGTCTGGGCAATAATTTTTTGATTGATTTGACCAGGTCTACTGTGTTGGCATTGGGTTGCCGCAAAATGCCAATCGCAATCGAGCGCTCACCACCCGATGTTGCAAAGGTCTTCACATCCTCAAAGCTTTCTTGTACGTCTGCAACATCGCGAAGATATACCGGCAAGCCATTTCGCTGGGCAATGACTAGATTACCAAATTCTTCTGCTTTAACTAACTGGGGATTGGCGTAAATAGTAATCAGTTGACGCGGGCCATCCAGAGTACCTACTGGACTATTGGTGTTGGCTTTATTAATTGCAGTAGCCAACTCTTCCATCGTGATGTTGCGGTTGCCCAAAGCATCTGGACGAACGCTGACACGAACAGCATAGCGCTTCGCCCCATACACCTGCACTTGAGAGACTCCGCTGATAGTCGAGATGTTCGGAGCGAGAAGATTTTCTGCGTAATCATTGATTTCAGAAAGGCTGATCGACGCGGAGCTTACTCGGATAACAAGGACTGCTGTGTCGGCAGGATTAATTTTGCGATAAGACGGAGGAACCGTCATTTCAATAGGTAGCCTACGCTGCGCACGAAGTAAGGCTGCTTGCACATCTACTGCAGCTTTATCAATATCTCGCTCACTCGTAAATTCCAAGGTGATGCTAGTGGACCCCAGGGTGTTGGTTGAGCTAATAACCTTAATACCATCAATCGTTGAGAATTCTTTCTCAAGTGGCAGTGCCACAGAAGATGCCATATTTTCTGGCGCCGCCCCTGGAAGGCTGGCACTAACTGAAATGATGGGCGTATTAAAGCTGGGAAGTGCCGCAACGGGAATATTGAAGTAGGCAACGGTGCCTGCAATCACTGTTGAAATAGATAACAGCACCGTCATTACGGGCCGTCTAATACACAATTCAGAGAGCGTCATTTTTTCTCAGGTGCGGGAGAGGGCGCCGCTGTTTTAGCTGGGGGGACGGTAGCAGTTTGTTTTTTTGCTTCTCGGATCTTGCTACCAGGTCGCAGATTTTGTTTGCCTTCAATAACCACTCGGGAGCCTGCATCAACGCCGCTGATGACAGAGCTGCCTTGGTACTCGTAAACAACTTTGATGGGTTTAGGTTGAACTTTGTCATCCTTATCCACAATATAAATGAGGCGACCTTTTGGGCTAATGACAATCGCTTCGGAAGGGATCGCAATAGCATCTTTAATGGTATTAGCGCTTAATGAGACTCGGGCAAATTGGCCGGGTAGAAGAGTCATCTTTTCGTTAGGTATCTGAGCGCGTACCCTCACTGCTGCAATACTGGGATCAACCTGGTTATCAATCACCAGCACTTCACCCTCGTAAACAGATGTCGCACTATTGCCTACGCTGACTTTGACTTTAAGCGGGGTATCGGCTTGCTTGCCCTCCATTAATAAAGGGATGTCTTTCTCAGGCACTACAAACTGAATATTGATGGGATTGAGTTGAGTGATGGTCACCATGTACCCAACACTCGTGGTTGCGGTTGAGCTTGTCGCAGTAGTCACTACGTTGCTAGCTTGTACCAGTGATCCTGGGAATACATTGATGATGCCGGCTCGTCCTGCGATCGGTGAGCGAATGGAGTCGTAGGAGAGTTGAACTTCAGCAGACCTTGCAGCCGCCTGAGCAGATTTTGCATTAGCAAGGGAGGTTTCTAAACCTGCTTTAGAGATAAAGTTTTTAGTAACTAATTCTTGAGCGCGCAAGTATTGCTTTTGAGCATCGTCTGCCAGTGCTTTTAATTTCTCATAATTGGCGCGATCGTTGCGGTCATCGAGAGTGAAGAGCAGTTGACCTTCTTTAACTTCTTGCCCATCTTTAATATGAATGGTCTTAACCGTATTCGTAGTCATGGGCCGAATATCGACGATGCTGTTGGAGATAATCGTGCCAGTGGCCTCAATGATGAGTGGAATATCTTTCTTTTCAACTATGACACTGGTGATAGTTTGAGTGCCACCACCCGTTTTAGTATTGATTGGAAAAAAATAGTCATAGGTTTTTGATCCAGCATACAAAATCAGCAACACAATCAAAATGCGCCACTTGTACTTCAGGATAAATGCCTTAACTGTGGGGTAGTCTATTTTTCTGAGCTGACTCAGATGTGGGGAAGTTTTTTTCCATAGAGTGCAAAGGCGACTCATGACCCAGCTTTTGAGTGCTGGAAGCTTGGCGACTACCTTGTCGAGTGTAGATTCAATTTTTGACACGGTCTCGGTTTTTTCTTGGTTTTATATGGGTTTAGCAGTCAACTTTTGATCGACTCTGAATAGATTCATTCTCTCATAAGACAGTGAAAATGGGGCCTGTGAGCGACCGCCTGATCTAGGGCAGAAATTCCTCTACACCTTTGTTTGCTAATAGATCCGCGAGCTCATTTCCAGGGTGGCCGTTATGGCCACGGACCCAATGCCATGTGATTTTATGGTCGGGTATGAGGGTATCTAACTCTTGCCATAAATCAGCATTTTTGACGGGATCTTTACTGGCGGTCTTCCAGCCCCTTTTTTTCCAGCCTTCTAGCCACTCAGTAACGCCCTTTTGGACATACTGAGAGTCGGTCCAGAGCTCTACCGAGCTGGTTTGTTTTAGGGCTCGCAGCGCATGAATGACGGCACTAATTTCCATGCGATTGTTGGTGGTATGTTCAGCGCCACCATGAAGATGCTTCTCGTGGCCACCTGAGCGCAGTACAGCACCCCAGCCGCCTGGGCCGGGGTTGCCTTTGCAGGCACCATCGGTGTAAATGACAATATGAGGAAGTGTTTTGGTGTGGGACATGCCGCTAATTTACTCGGTCTTGCTTGTTTACCAACTGCTGGCGACTTTCAGCTACCGGGCTCAATTGAGTGATGGCTGGTATGCGTAGACCTTGGACTTGTCCTATCAGACGAATGCCTTGCTGGCGCTTAATGGCAGAAACCAGAAAAACAGCCCCAAAAATAGGCCACCAGCGGTTGCCAGCAGGTTCCATAAAGTCCATTCTGGCCATGCCTGACTCACCGCTCAAGGGGAGCTTGTAGCAGCCAAAATGACCCCTATCTAGCGAGAAGTTCAAGAGTTGTAACCAGTCTTTAATTCTGAGTAAGCTGATAAATTGACCATCCCTTGGCAAATAGGGGGTGCCAATCAATCTACTGAGATATTGACGCATACCCCAAAGGCTTGCTGGATTGAATCCAGAAATAATCAAGCGGCCCTCCGGGCGCAGGACGCGCTCAGCTTCTCGCAGAATTTGATGGGGATCAGCGGCAAATTCCAAGACATGTGGCAGTACTAATAAATCGATGGATTCAGAAGCAAAAGGCAGCTCATTGGCGTTGCCTTCAATCTGATGCCATTTAAACTGGTCAACCTGTTTTTGGCGATCATGAGTATTA
Source organism: Pseudomonadota bacterium (assembly GCA_041179045.1). GTDB lineage: Bacteria > Pseudomonadota > Gammaproteobacteria > Burkholderiales > Burkholderiaceae > Polynucleobacter. The sequence goes on along the minus strand of JBEGUE010000153.1, from coordinate 975 downwards.
ACAAGCAGGGCGTGCAAGGGCATGCGGTTTTCTACCAAGGTGTTGATTTGCGGCAAACCAATTTGTACAGCGTAAAAACCAAAGACATCGGCCACGATTTGATTAAAGCATTTTTGCTCCCAGGCCAGCACATAGCGTCCAGGGGGTGATTGAAGCCACTTTTCCCACGAACTCCATGGCGGTGCAGGCATCTGAGAGGGGGCGGTTGGGGTTGGTATCATCGGTCTATGGTGAAGAATACTTTATTGCAAGTTTGGCCGATACCGGCTTTTGATGACAATTATCTCTGGTGTATCCACGATGGCCAGTCTGCCTTGATCGTGGATCCAGGTGATGCAGCCCCTGTACTCCAATATCTTGAGCAACATCAGTTGACTCTGACTGGTATTTTAATTACCCATCACCATGCGGACCATACTGGGGGCATTCTGACCATATTGAATACCCTGGGCTCGTCTATCCCGGTTTATGGCCCAGCTGCGATTGATATTCCAGGCCGCACGCATGCCGTGATGGAGGGTGACAAGATCGAAGTGACTGCACCACGTATTAGCCTTGAGGTTTACGAAGTGCCTGGCCATACTTTGAGTCACATTGCTTACTTTGCGAACATGCAGGCCAATGTAGTTGAGCCTATGCTGTTCTGTGGCGATACCTTGTTTGCGTCTGGCTGCGGTCGCTTGTTTGAGGGCACTCCAACCCAGATGAGCCAGTCTCTCGCGAAGTTCATCGCCTTACCTAAAAACACTCTGGTGTATTGCACACATGAATACACCTTATCCAATATTCGCTTTGCGCTGGCGGTTGAACCTAATAATGCCAACCTGATTACTTGGGCGGAAACTGCTAAAGCATTGCGCGATCAACATTTACCAACGTTACCAACGACCATCGGGCAAGAATTACAAGTCAATCCATTCATGCGTTGTGATCAACAGGCTGTGATCGATGCCGCTCTCGAGGTCTCTGGCGAAA
>JBEGUE010000152.1:0-6320 GCA_041179045.1 Pseudomonadota bacterium | reverse complement strand
TGGGCCAGCGCGTTTTCTATTCCACCATTGCTGCTAATTGCACTGATCTTTGAGGGTGGTGTAGCCCATTTAAGGGATGTAACCCTATCCGCCCCCATAGGTGCTTGGATTGGTGTCCTATGGCAGTCTTGGGCTAATACCTTGTTTGGCTATGCCGCTTGGGGGTGGTTGCTGTCAAAACACCCCGCTGCACTGGTAGCCCCAGCCCCCTTATTGGTGCCCATCTTTGGCATGGGGGCATCTGCCTACTTTTTGAGCGAGGCCCTACCACCCTGGAAAGTGGAGGCAGCCAGCTTGGTGATTGCTGGTCTCATCATTAATCTCTTCTGGCCTAGCCTACAGGCTCAAGTTCGTAAGATTTTTTAAAACGACTTTTATCGCTAGGGGCTAATGTAAAACCCTAATACAGAGCCCTTTTTTTGCCCCGACATTGACTGTAAGATGACTATTCGTTTTAAGTTGTACCCAAAATAGATTTTACTTAATTAGCATTTTTAGTCATGGAGACTTTATGAACATTCGTCGTCACATTTTTGCGGTAGCTGCTACTGCAATGTTAGCAACCGGCGCTTACGCTGCCGATATCAAAGTGGGCGTTATTGGCCCGTTCACAGGCGGCTCAGCTTCAATGGGTGTGAGTATGCGTGATGGCGTGCGTTTGGCTGCCAAAGAAATTAACGCTGCTGGCGGCATTGACGGCAACAAGATTGTTTTAGTTGAGCGCGATGACGAAGCGAAAAATGAGCGTGGCGTACAAATCGCTCAAGAATTGATCAATAACGAAAAAGTAGCTGCTACTTTGGGTTATATCAACACTGGTGTGGCTTTGGCTTCCCAGCGTTTCTTCCAAGAAGCAAAGATCCCAGTCATCAACAACGTTGCTACTGGAACTTTGATTACTAAGCAATTCCCAAATGCTCCTGAGAACTATGTATTCCGTACCTCTGCTGCTGACAACATCCAGGCACCAATGATCGCTAAAGAAGCGGTTGAGAAGCGTGGCTTGAAGAAAGTAGCTATCTTGGCTGACTCCACTAACTATGGTCAGTTAGGTCGTGAAGACTTAGAAAAAGCGCTCAAGACTTACGGCGTAACTCCAGTTGCTACTGAAAAGTTCAACCTCGGTGACGTTGATATGACTTCACAGTTGCTCAAAGCAAAAAATGCTGGCGCAGAAGTGATTTTGACCTACGCAATCGGACCTGAGTTGGCACAAATTGCTAACGGTATGGCGAAATTGGGTTGGAAGAAGCCAATGATCGGTTCATGGACGTTGTCTATGGCTAGCTTTATTGATACCGCTGGTAAGAACGGTAACGGCGCAACCATGCCAGAGACTTTCATTCAGAATCCTGCAACTACACCGAAGCGTAAGGCTTTCGTAGATGCATACCTGAAGGATTTCAAACCAAAGAACGGCATCATCGCTTCCCCAGTATCAGCAGCTCAAGGTTACGACTCTGTATACCTCTTGGCAGCTGCTATCAAGCAAGCTAAGGGCACAGAAGGACCAAAGATCTTGGCCGCATTGCAAGACCTGAAAACTCCAGTAGACGGCGTTGTAATGACATACAACAAGCCATTTACAGCAGCTGACCACGAGGCTATCAAAGCTAAAGACGTGGTTATGGGTATTGTTGAGAACGGCAAGGTTGAGTTCTTGAATGCCGAAGATGCAACTGCTAAGAAGAAGTAATCCTTCCTAAAGCGGGTGCGGGAATGCAAATTTTCCGCACTGCAGCAATTTAAGAGGTATATATAAGCAAAACGCCGCCCACAAAGCGGCGTTTTGCTTACAATGTCGAATCGTTCATAAAACAGTTTTAGAATTTTTTAGGTCTACATCATGGAAATGTTTGCACAAATCCTCTCCAGCGGTATAGCGGTCGGCATGATCTACGCGGTCATTGCTTTCGGCTTTCAGCTGACTTTTGCCACCTCTGGCACATTGAATTTCGGTCAGGGCGAGGCTTTAATGTTGGGGGCCTTGGTTGGACTGACATGCGTTGATATGTTCGGTATGAACTACTGGCTCATGATTCCGATAGTCTGTATTTTCGGAATGGTGCAAGGTGGCTTTGTTGAGCTTATTGGTGTGCGTCCTGCTATCAAGATCAAGTCCGAGTTCGGTTGGATTATGTCTACGATTGCGCTGGGCATTATTTTTAAGAACGTCGCCGAAAATATTTGGGGTCGTGATGCATTGCCATTTCCATCCCCGCTGCCGATGGAGCCAATGGAATTCCTTGGGGCAAACATTTTGCCGATGGAAATATTGGTTGTTGTTGGCGCCTTAGTCATGATGTTGTTGGTGGAGTTCTTCAACCGTAAAACGATTTACGGTAAAGCAGTGGTAGCAACGGCTAATGACCGTGATGCTGCTGGCTTGATGGGCATTAATACCAGCATGGTCATTACCTTCTCGTATGCACTGTCATCCTTAACTGCTGCGTTTGCAGGTGTTTTGATTGCACCGTTGACATTGACTGGCGCAGCCATGGGCGGTGCACTAGGTTTAAAAGCGTTTGCAGTTGCCATCATTGGCGGCCTCTCCAGCGGCATGGGAATCATTGTGGGTGGTTTGATTCTGGGAATTGTTGAGACTGCCACAGGCTTTTATATTTCTACTGGCTACAAAGATGTACCAGGCTTGATCTTGCTCTTATTAGTGCTTGCATTTAAGCCATCTGGTCTCTTTGGTAAAACTGCAATCAAGAAAGTTTAATAATGAAATCGAAGTCTCTATTACCCCTATTAATTGCAATTGTTGGCTTATTCAGCCTACCTTTGTTTATCAGCAATCCGTACTACATTCACTTGATAGAAACGATTCTGATTTACACCATTCTGTTGTATGGCTTAGATATTGTGGTGGGTTACGTTGGTCAAGTTTCTTTGGGCCATGCCGCATTGTTCGGAATTGGTTCATACACAGCCGGCGTATTGTTTTTCCATTTCGGCGCTCCGATCTGGATCACTTTGCCAGCGGCCATTGTTGTCACATCCATCTTCGGTGGAATCCTGGCCCTACCTGCACTGAAAGTCATTGGACCGTATTTGGCGATGGTGACCTTAGCGTTTGGGACTATTACCCAGATCTTGATCAACGAGATGACATGGCTCACAGAAGGTCCATTAGGAATCAAGATTCCTAAGCCTGACCTGATGGGTGACCCGATGTCAAAGGCACAATTTTTCTGGCTGGTCTGTATCGTTCTGATTATTGCCCTAGTGGTCGTCGATCGTTTTGTTAAATCTCAGATGGGCCGTGCTTTTGAAGCCTTACGTGACAGCCCTGTAGCTTGTGACTGCATGGGTGTCTCCGTTTATCGCTACAAAGTAATTGCCTTCGTGATCAGTGCTGGCTTTGCTGGTTTGGCTGGTTGCTTGTATGCCTATTCTGAGCAATACATCTCACCAAATACCTACAACAACGAATTAGCAGTGCTTTTCTTGTTGGCAGTCATTATGGGTGGTCGTAAGTCACGTTTAGGCGCATTGCTAGGCGCGGCCATTATTGTTCTCTTGCCTAAGCTCTTGGACGATATTAATTTGTTCCGCATTGTTGCTACTACGATCGCTGTTGTGGTTGCCGTAGGTGCAGCCATGGCTCTTTCCAAGAAGGTCACCACGCCAAGACGCGTGATGGTGCCTTTGGCTGGTGTGATTGGTTTGGCAGCATTCTCATTTTGGTTAGACAGAATTTCCGACTGGCGTTTGAGTATTTTCGGATTCATGATTTTGTTGGTGGTGTATTACTTGCAAAACGGTATCGTTGGTTTTGCGAAGAGCTTCTACCAATCTATCGTTGGTAAAACAGTCACTAGCCGTGGTGAAAAAGCAGATGAAATTGATGATTCAATCAGCTTCATTAGCACAGTCAACAATAAAAATGCAGGTACTGAGCTTCTTAAAGTTGACTCTGTGTTGATGCAGTTCGGCGGTTTGAAAGCCTTGAACAACGTGGACCTCAGCATCAAGCGTGGAACTATTCACGGCTTGATCGGACCTAACGGTTCCGGTAAGAGCACCATGATGAACGTCCTTACTGGTATTTATCAGCCAACGGCTGGTAATGTGCTGTATGCCGGCGAGAGCGTAGTTGGTCGCACTTCCTCTGACATTGCCTTGTCTGGTATTGCGCGTACTTTCCAAAACGTACAGCTCTTTGGTGAGATGACTGCCATCCAAAATATTTTGGTTGGATTGCATCACACCTTTAAATCTAATATGTTCGAGATTGCACTGAACTTGCCACGCTACAAAAAAGAATCACAAGAGGCACACGCTCGTGCGATGGCTTTGCTGAAGTTTGTGGGCTTGGAAGATTTAGCGAATGAAGAAGCGCGTAACTTGCCATACGGTAAGCAACGCTCTTTAGAGATTGCCCGTGCTTTGGCTTTGGATCCAGAATTACTCTTGTTAGATGAGCCAGCTGCTGGTTTGACAGCGCCAGATATTAAAGAACTCTTGCGCATTATTCGCAAGATCCGCGATAGCGGTATTACTTTCATCCTGATTGAGCATCATATGGATGTGGTGATGTCAGTGTGCGATACCGTTTCTGTATTGGACTTCGGTCAGAAGATTGCAGAAGGTAAACCAGCTGAAGTTCAGGCAGACGAGAAGGTGATTCATGCCTACTTGGGTACTTAATCACTAGAACTATATTGAATCGGTAAATACCATGTTATCTATTAAGAATCTTGAAGCAGGCTACGGCAAAGTAAAAGTTCTGCACGGCATCAATATTGATGTTCCTAAGGGGCAGGTCATTACTTTGATCGGGTCAAACGGCGCTGGTAAAACAACTACTATGCGTGCTATCACCGGCATGATTAAGCCAACCGGCGGTGAAGTGACCTTGGGTGGTGAAAAAATTGATGGTTATGACTCTCATAAAATCGCACGTCTCGGTTTGGCACACAGCCCAGAGGGTCGTCGTGTATTTACGACCATGTCTGTGAATGACAATCTCCTATTGGGCGCATTTCCGCGCTTTACGGGTAGCCGTCCAAAGGGCGACATCAAGAACGATCTGGAGAGATCTCTTGAAATGTTCCCGCGCTTAAAAGAGCGTCGCAATCAATTGGCTGGAACATTGTCAGGCGGTGAGCAACAGATGTTGGCAATGGCTCGTGCGGTGATGCTCAACCCAGAGATCATTCTCTTAGATGAGCCTTCAATGGGCCTGGCACCGATTTTGGTTGAGGAAGTTTTCAGAATTATCTCCAATCTCAAATCACAAGGTGTCACGATGTTATTGGTTGAGCAGTTTGCTGCTGCAGCCTTGAACGTTGCAGACTACGGCTACGTACTCGAGAACGGTAAGATTGCAACGCATGGTCCGGCGGAGAAGTTAAAGCATGACCCTGCGGTGAAAGCAGCTTACTTGGGCGGCGCTGGCGGTCACTAAGATTTAGCGGCATCTAGTAGCACCGTGTTTTTCAAAAGCCCTCGCAAGAGGGCTTTTTCTATTGAAGCGCAATCTACTATATTGACCCACCTAGTTTTACAGTAGCTTGATTGCTTCGCGTATCAGTAAAGCGCGGTATCCCATATAGACTGCGATGCCTACAAAGCCTAGTAAAAATACCTTGGGCACTAATGCACCCTCAGCCACTAATTCTGAGTTGAGCAGTCCAACAGCAACCCCCAAGAAGAATAGGGCGCCTACGCCCAGGACAATCCAATTTTCATGCTTGCTGACCTGCTGGGTTTGGTTGGCATAAGCAAGGACCTGAAACTGATTCCCTTTGGTACAGCCAGACACACTGACTAGATCACCATTTTGAATCATCATTGGGGTCGAAAACTTTGCTTCAATGGCTTGATCGCCTAAGTTGAAATTCGATACAAAGAAGCGTTGGTAATACACGGATGAGTGATCGTGAGTTGGTTTCTCAGGGTTCACATACTCCAAGAGTTCGTTGTTGAGATTGCTAACTGTTCCGGAGATGTTACTGACTGAGCTAGTCAAAAAAGAACTGGTTTTAAAGGACATAAGCAAAGCTCCCAATAGTACGAGAGAAGAAATCAGCAGAAGAGAAAGTAGGTGAAGTGGGGTGCGTCTCACGGATTTAAAGTCAGTATGCCTTTAATGAACATACTAATAGCAATGATGAGGGTGAAGATCGAGAAAATAAGTTGAGTATGCGGCCCACTTAATTTTTTACCCAGTAGCAGTCCAATGAGTAGTCCGCCTAAGGCGGCAAGGGCAAAAGGCGCAGCAACTAAGATATTTAAGTTGCCGCTAGCTGCTGAGAATATTGCTCCGCCACCAGTAATGATGGCGAGCACTCCCAGCGATGTAGCAACGA
>JBEGUE010000151.1:0-2926 GCA_041179045.1 Pseudomonadota bacterium | reverse complement strand
AACAAAATCGTAATCTGATTTTGTGCTGAAGAAACTCCACGAAACAATCCCGCTCGAATCAATAAAGTGCTCAACAAAGTTATTTGGCTCAGTGACTGCTTCACTTGCAAAAGTGGGTGGGGGTAAGTCGTTCAAACCCTCCAGGCTGCGACCCTGAAGCAACTCCGTCAAGCTCCGCTCCAGTGCCACCTCGAAACTTGGGTGCGCACCAAACGATGCAAATACTCCACCTGTTCGAGGATTCATCAAAGTAACGCACATGACCGGGTAGACGCCGCCTAATGATGCATCCTTCACCAGCACCGGAAAGCCCTGCTCTTCAAGGCCTTGAATGCCAGCCAAAATACTAGGATATTTTGCAAGCACTGCTTGCGGGACATCTGGTAAAGCAATTTCATCTTCAAGAATTTCACGCTTAACTGCGCGCTCAAAAATCTCTGAAAGGCACTGCACCTGGGCTTCAGCTAATGTATTGCCGGCACTCATGCCATTGCTAACGTACAAATTTTCAATCAGATTAGATGGGAAATAAACAGTCTGGCCATCGGACTGACGTGTATACGGCAGAGAACAAATTCCGCGCTCGATATTTCCAGAATTAGTATCGATTAAATGTGAGCCACGTAACTCACCGTCAGCATTAAAAATACTGAGGCAGTACTCATCCAGAATTTCTTTTGGTAGCGCATCTTTAGGGCCGGGCTTAAACCAGCGCTCATTCGGGTAATGAACAAATGTACTGTTGGCGATCTCCTCGCCCCAGAATGCACCAGCATAGAAATGATTGTTGCTAAGTCGCTCAATATACTCACCCAAGGCTGAGGCGAGGGCACTTTCCTTCGTAGAGCCTTTACCATTTGTAAAGCACATTGGTGAGTGTGCATCACGAATATGTAAGGACCATACATTTGGTATGAGATTGCGCCACGAGGCGATTTCAATCTTGATTCCCAGATTAGCTAATACAGCAGACATATTCGCAATGGTTTGCTCTAAGGGCAAATCCTTTCCCGGAATATAAGTACTTGCGTCGGAAGCTGAGCCTAAAGTTAGGAGGCTCTGCGCATCAGCGTCTAGGTTCTTGACCACCTCTATAACAAACTCTGGACCCGCTTGTACGACCTTCTTCACTGTGCAGCGCTCGATGGAACGCAAAATACCCTGACGATCGTTGGCGGAAATATCCTCTGGCAACTCAACCTGAATTTTAAATATCTGCTGGTAACGGTTTTCTGGGTCAACAATATTGTTTTGCGAAAGACGAATATTTTCGGTTGAAATATTGCGCGTATCACAATACAACTTCACAAAATAGGCCGCACATAAGGCCGATGAGGCCAAAAAGTAATCGAAAGGTCCAGGGGCTGAGCCATCACCCTTATATCGAATGGGCTGATCAGCAATCACCGTGAAGTCATCGAACTTGGCTTCAAGACGCAACTTATCGAGAAAGTTAACCTTTATTTCCATGGGAATAATTCCGAAATGATATGAGCGCTATTATCGGTCGCAACAGCGATACTGTGTGCGCATCAATGGTCTCAAAGAATCACTGGCGGCAACTGATAGCGCAGCGTCTTATTGCTCAGCCTTATTGCGTGAAGTATCGATTCCGAGGGCTTTTAGCTTACGGTAGAGATGGGTTCGCTCTAGACCCGTGTATTCAGAAATCTTGGTCATGCTACCGCCCATGATGATCATTTGATGCTCGAAGTAGGCTTTTTCGAATAAGTCTCTGGCTTCACGTAGCGGTAAATCAAAGTAGGTTTTTGCAATCCCACTGATGTACTCACCGTCCGGGGCTTGGGGCACCTGCTCACTCACCATCGCTTTAGGACTTGGAGTTGATGGGGGCGCTGTGGACGCCTTTTCTTCAATGGGCTCAACGTACTTAGGCGAACTCTCAAGCGCCTTGTTGACGGTCTTGAGTAATTTTTGGAGTGCGATAGGCTTTTCTAAGAAGTTGAGCGCACCAATGCGTGTGGCTTCGACGGCCGTATCAATCGTGGCATGTCCTGACATCATGACAACTGGCATCGTCAGCTGCCCAGTCTTGGACCACTCTTTCAGCAAGGTGATGCCATCAACATCGGGCATCCAGATATCGAGCAAGACGAGGTCTGGGCGCATCTGCTCACGGATTGTGCGTGCCTGCATAGCGCTCTCAGCCGCATAAACAGTGTGGCCTTCATCCGTCAGGATCTCATTGAGAAGCTCCCGAATTCCCATCTCATCATCGACCACCAAAATACTTGCCATTCTTATGCTGCCTCTTTTGCCAGATTCATAAACAAAATTGATATTTGTGCACCGATCACTTCATCTCCCTGCATGCGATTCCGAACTTCAATTTTGGCACCGTGATCATCTACGATTTTCTTCACTACCGCTAAGCCCAATCCTGTGCCCTTACTCTTCGTCGTTACATAGGGCTCAAAAGCTCTTGCCAATATCTTAGCTGGAAACCCTGAACCACTATCACTTATTGTTAAACGCACCGCATTTTGTGGCACACCATTTAATTCACCGTAAGGCACTAATTCAGTTTTAACTTCAACCGGCTCGGTTTGGTGCGCGCCCTCAAGAGTAGCATCTTGTGCGTTTTGTAAAAGATTATGAATAATCTGTCTCAGTTGCGTAGGGTCGCCCATAATATTTGGGCAACGTGGATCAAGTTGGGTTTTTAAAGGGCTTCCTTCATACAAACCGAGAATCTCTTGTGTCAGAGTATTGATGGACACTGATTTCAATTGCGGGCTTGGCGTCTTAGCAAAGTCCCTAAAATCATTCACCATTTCTTTCATCGCCTGCACTTGTCCAATGATGGTTTCGGTGCTGCGATTCATCATCTCTTCCTGCTCAGGGCTCAATTTACCTGCCAACTTATGCTGCAATCTCTCTGCAGAGAGTTGAATCGGGGTCAACG
>JBEGUE010000150.1:0-6052 GCA_041179045.1 Pseudomonadota bacterium | reverse complement strand
CGGTATTGCGTGAGATTGGTGTAGATACTGGTGGTTCAAACGTGCAGTTCTCGATTAATCCAGTTGATGGCCGCATGATCGTCATTGAGATGAACCCACGTGTTTCACGATCATCTGCCTTGGCTTCAAAAGCAACCGGTTTTCCGATCGCCAAGATTGCTGCGAAGTTGGCAGTAGGCTACACCTTAGATGAGCTGAAGAACGATATCACCGGTGGCGCTACTCCAGCATCCTTTGAGCCATCAATCGATTACGTTGTAACGAAGATTCCTCGTTTTGCCTTTGAGAAATTCCCGCAAGCAGATTCTCGTTTAACTACACAGATGAAGTCCGTAGGCGAGGTGATGGCGATTGGCCGTACCTTCCAAGAGTCTTTCCAAAAAGCATTAAGGGGTTTAGAGGTTGGTGTTGATGGTCTGGATGAAGTCTCTACAGACTTAGATGACATCATTCAAGAAATCGGTGAGCCAGGCCCAGACCGTATTTGGTATTTGGCAGATGCTTTCCGCATGGGCATGGGCTTGGATGAGGTTTACAACGAGACTAAGGTAGATCCTTGGTTCTTGGAGCAAATTGAAGAGCTCATCACCATGGAGACTGAGCTCAAGCAGCGTAAGCTCGATAGCTTGTCAGCCCCTGAGTTGCGTTTCATTAAGCAAAAAGGTTTCTCAGATCGCCGCTTAGCGAAATTACTGGGAGTAGATGCCTCTTCCGTGCGCGCAGCACGTCATCGCCTCAAAGTGGTTCCGGTTTATAAGCGAGTAGATACCTGTGCTGCTGAGTTCTCTACGAACACTGCTTATCTGTACTCCACCTACGAAGCAGAGCATGGCGAGTGTGAATCTCAGCCAACTACTAAAGACAAGATTATGGTTTTGGGCGGTGGTCCAAACCGTATCGGTCAAGGTATTGAGTTTGACTACTGCTGCGTTCACGCAGCCTTAGCAATGCGTGAAGATGGTTATGAAACCATCATGGTGAACTGCAACCCAGAGACAGTTTCTACTGACTACGACACATCTGATCGTCTGTATTTTGAGCCATTGACACTAGAAGATGTTTTAGAGATTGTGGCCATTGAAAAGCCAAAAGGTGTCATCGTTCAGTATGGCGGCCAGACTCCCTTGAAGTTGGCTTTGGATCTAGAGGCTAATGGCGTACCCATTATTGGTACATCACCAGACATGATTGACGCAGCGGAAGACCGTGAGCGTTTCCAGAAACTATTGCATGAGTTGAATTTGCGTCAGCCGCCTAATCGTACCGCTCGCGCAGAAGATGAAGCTCTCAAACTGGCTGAAGAAATTGGTTATCCATTGGTAGTGCGTCCTTCGTATGTATTGGGTGGCCGCGCGATGGAAATTGTTCACGATGGCCGTGATCTCGAACGCTATATGCGTGAAGCGGTCAAAGTGTCCCATGACTCACCAGTACTACTAGATCGCTTCTTGAATGATGCGATTGAGTGTGATGTGGACTGCATTAGTGACGGTCAGCAGGTATTTATTGGTGGCGTGATGGAGCACATTGAGCAAGCCGGCGTTCACTCTGGTGATTCTGCCTGTTCATTGCCACCATATTCCTTGTCGGATGAGACGATTGCAGAAATCAAACGTCAAACTGCAGCGATGGCAAAGGGTTTGAACGTAGTTGGTTTGATGAACGTGCAGTTTGCGATTCAGCACGTCGATGGTAAAGATGTCATCTATGTGCTCGAGGTAAATCCGCGCGCTTCTCGTACCGTTCCGTTCGTATCCAAAGCCACTGGTTTGCAGTTAGCCAAGATTGCAGCTCGCTGCATGGTGGGTCAAACTCTAAAACAGCAGGGCATTCTGAATGAGGTCAAGCCAGCTTACTTCTCAGTAAAAGAAGCGGTCTTTCCATTCAATAAGTTTCCTGGCATTGATCCAATCCTCGGACCAGAAATGCGTTCTACTGGTGAGGTGATGGGTGTTGGTAAGACTTTTGGTGAAGCGCTCTTCAAATCCCAATTAGGCGCAGGCATTAAATTGCCTAAGAGTGGCACTGTGTTGTTAACCGTCAAAGATAGCGATAAGCCAAAAGCGATTGAAGTAGCCAAGCTTTTACATCAATTGGGATTCCCTATGGTTGCCACTAAAGGTACTGCCGCAGCCATTGAGGCAGCTGGCTTACCTGTGCGCGTAGTGAATAAGGTTAAAGATGGTCGCCCACACATTGTTGATTTGATTAAGAATGGTGAAATCTCTCTGGTATTTACCACTGTTGATGAGACTCGTACCGCAATTGCGGATTCACGCTCTATTCGTACTAGCGCCCAAGCTAACAATGTGACTTACTACACTACCATTAGTGCAGCACGCGCAGTCATGGATGGTTTGATGGCATCGCAAAACGGTAACAAAGGGTCGCTTGAGGTGTATTCGTTGCAAAATCTTCACAAGACTCTCAATTAAATTAAATGAGGTAAGCAGCATGAACACAATTCCTATTACTAAGCGTGGCGCAGAACTCCTTAAAGAAGAGTTACATCGCTTAAAGCATGTAGAGCGCCCATCTGTAATCAATGCGATCTCTGAAGCGCGTGCACAAGGCGATCTTTCTGAGAATGCTGAGTACGATGCTGCTAAAGAGAAGCAAGGCTTTATTGAAGGCCGTATTCAGGAGCTGGAAGGAAAGCTATCGGCTGCACAGATCATTGATCCAGCTAGTCTAGATGTAAATGGTCGTATCGTATTCGGTGCAACTGTTGATCTTGAAGATCTAGAAGATGGCACGAAGCTCACTTATCAAATCGTTGGTGACGATGAGGCTGACATCGCAGTAAATAAGATTTCTATTAGCTCACCTATTGCTCGCGCCTTAATTAGTAAAGAAGAGGGCGATGTGGTTGCAGTGCAGGCTCCTGGCGGTAATCGCGAGGTAGAAATTCTTGCGGTTCGTTACATCTAATCCAAAGCAAAGTTGATATGCAGACCTTAGAGACTCCGAAGCACTTGGTGGCTCAAAGACTGTTCATCGTGATTGCAGGTCTGTGGGTTGGTAGCTTACTTGCTGTGGGTTATTTAGTTGCCCCTGCTATTTTCAGTACAATGACCGATCGCCAAGCCGCCGGAATGGTTGCTGGCAGCGTCTTTAAACTAGAGGCCTATCTTAGCCTGATCGTTTGTATTGGTCTGATGGTTCTGGCCAATCTTTTGGTTAATCGTGGCCTCAATCAATTTAAGCTCATTCGCTGGCTCTTGTTGGCAATGCTACTGTGTGCAATTGCAGCTAGCTTTATCTTGATCCCCTGGATGAATACCTTGAGAGATGATGCCTTAATGCAAGGCATGCCCGTCATGCTCTCTCCCTCGGCTACCTTGTTCGGAAGGCTACATGGCATCTCCAGCATTCTGTTTACGCTGCAAAGTCTGCTGGGAATCTTTTTGGTTTGGCGACTCACAAAAAGATAAGTCAAAAAAGTAATTCAAAAGAAGGGCAATAAAAAACGTCGACTAGCGACGTTTTTTAACTTCAGTACTTTTAAATACTTTAGTGATTAAGAGCCCAATGATTTCTTCTTGGTGCTGCTCATGCGCACCTTGCGTTTCTTAATAGGGGCAGGTGCTGCAACTGCCTTGCGGTAACCCGGAGATGACCAACCAATTTTTGATTCAGCAGCATCAGCACGTAGAACCCGTTTCTTGGGAGCAGCGCCTTTAGCCGCAGCAACTCTTTCAAAAGGGGATTTGCTGGCTGCTGAGCGTCGATCTGATCTCTCAGAAGTGCTGGTGCGAATGCCGGCTTTGGCTACTACGCGATTGGGTTGGCGCTTAGTGCGGGGCGCTTGTAATGTCTTCTTGGTTTGCTTGCTAGATCTAGTCAAATTGACGAGTGCGGCATCGACAATATCGATTGGCTTCCAGAGCACCAGTAATTTACCAATGTGCTGAACAGGTGCAGCACCCAGTTTGTCGCAGAGCTCTTCATAAATGGCGATACGGGCTTCACGCTCGTCGCCAAAAACGCGAACTTTAATCAAGCCGTGATGAGAGATGGCTGATTTAGCCTCTTTAATCACCGCAGGGGTAAGGCCATCGCCACCAATCATGACGACTGGGCTGAGCCCATGAGCGTCAGCTTTGAGGGATTTTCGTTGTGCGGGGGTAATAGTAAGTGCAGTCATGGGCTCGATGATAGAGCATTAGGGCTTGTAAAACAGGGCTTTCGGCCTTATTTGAGCCTATATCAAGGTGTTTGTCGTCGATTCCTTTTGCCTTGTAGGGCATAAACAAGGAAAATAGAAGGCGAAAGTGGGTAAGTTGTGGCAAAGAATAAATTTAATAAAAGTTGGTTGCAGGATCACCTCAATGATCCGTACGTGAAGATGGCTCAAAAAGAGGGTTATCGTGCACGAGCCGTCTATAAGTTGAGCGAAATAGATGAGCAGGACCGACTCATCAAAGCGGGTATGACGATTGTGGATCTGGGGAGTGCTCCAGGGAGCTGGTCTCAGTACGCTCGCAATCGCCTGACTGAGCTCGGCAAAAATAATCCTAATATTGAATCTGGTAAGCCAGATGGAACCATTATTGCGATCGATATTTTGCCGATGGAGGATATTGCTGACGTTTCCTTTATCCAGGGGGATTTCCGCGAGGATGAGGGTTTAAAGGCGCTGGAGGCGCTTTTACCGGCCAATGCAGATGGAAAAGTCGATTTTGTGATGTCCGATATGGCCCCCAATTTATCGGGAGTAGGGGTGGCAGATGCCGCCAGAATGGCCTTTTTGGCTGAAATTGCCTTAGATTTTTCGGTCCAGCATTTGAAGTCTGACGGGGCTCTGTTGATTAAGTGCTTTAACGGCAGTGGCTATAGCCAGATTGTGGAATCCTTTAAAAAGGTCTTTAAAACAGTGGCTTCCAGAAAGCCAAAAGCCTCAAGAGCCAAGTCCTCAGAAATCTTTTTACTCGGTCGAGACCTCAAAGTTCCCAAATAACCCCCCAAAAGAAGGGGTTTATAAAATAAATAAGCTCTTAGCTATTGAAAAAGCCTAGTAGTAGAATCAAATACTTAGGTATAGCAATCCGCTTTAACTCCCGGATTAATCCGGCAAAGGTCTCCTTTTGAATAGCAATATGTTGCAAAAAATCGGTGTGTGGCTCATTGTGGGTCTGGTCTTGTTCACTGTTTTTAAACAGTTTGACAAGCCTAAAGACCAGAATCAGGTCACGTATTCTCAATTCATGGACGATGCCAAAGCAGGCAAAGTTAAGAGAGTAGACGTGCAAGGTCGTACATTGCAAGTGACTCCAAATGACGGCAACAAATATTCCATCATCTCCCCGGGAGATATCTGGATGGTTGGCGACTTGATGAAGTTTGGTGTTCAGGTCACTGGTAAAGCAGATGACGAACCCAATATGTTGGTTTCTGCTTTGTATTACCTCGGACCTACTTTATTGATTATTGGTTTCTGGTTCTTCATGATGCGTCAGATGCAAGGTGGCGGCAAGGGCGGAGCATTCTCTTTCGGCAAATCCAAAGCGCGCCTGGTTGATGAGAATAGCAATACTGTTACTTTTGCCGATGTTGCAGGTTGCGATGAAGCAAAAGAAGAAGTCTTTGAGATTGTGGATTTCTTAAAAGATCCGCAAAAGTTTCAAAAACTGGGTGGCCACATTCCGCATGGTGTTTTGTTAGTCGGCCCTCCAGGCACTGGTAAAACCTTGTTGGCTCGCGCAATTGCGGGTGAAGCGAAGGTGCCATTTTTTGCGATCTCTGGCTCAGACTTTGTCGAGATGTTTGTTGGTGTCGGCGCATCACGTGTGCGCGATATGTTCGAAAACGCCAAGAAGAATTCTCCTTGCATTATCTTTATTGACGAGATTGATGCTGTTGGTCGTCATCGTGGCTCTGGTATGGGCGGCGGTAATGATGAGCGTGAGCAAACTCTCAACCAGATGTTGGTTGAGATGGATGGTTTTGAAAGTAATAGTGGCGTGATCGTGGTTGCTGCGACTAACCGTTCCGATGTCTTGGATAAAGCCTTATTGCGTCCAGGTCGTTTCGATCGTCAAGTGCACGTCGG
>JBEGUE010000149.1:0-4079 GCA_041179045.1 Pseudomonadota bacterium | reverse complement strand
AAGGCGGGGTGGTTGCTCCTTCCGCCAATCGTTTTGGTAAGGTATCGCCGACCAGTGCCGCTGATGTGCGCAGCGAGTTTGAAGGCATACTGGATCTCATGATTTTGGACGGCGGCGATTGCGCAGTGGGGATTGAATCGACTATCCTAGATTTATCATCTGGTGACCATCCAGTCTTATTGCGTCCAGGACTCATTACTCCTGGAGAAATTTTTTCCAAGACGGGTATCAAAGTTTACTTACCAGGCGAGAGTAGTTCAACACGGCAGGTTGAGGTTTCACCAAGGGTCTCTGGCAGTTTGCGCGCCCACTACGCCCCTGCTACCCCTTTAAGAATGTATGCGCCAGGTAGAGTTCTAGATGCTTTGAGTGAGTTTCCAGATATCAAGTCGAGGGTCGCAGTTGCGGTTTGGGATTCAGACTCTTCCTTAGGTGAGGACGGACATCCATCCGTGCATTTTGAGGAGGTGATTGTGCCCAGTGATAGCGTAGCCTTTGCAAGTCGCTTATACCGTTCTCTGCGAGACTTGGATCAACAGGGTTGGGACCTTATTTTATTTCCAGAGCCACCACTAGGCGAGGAGTGGGATGGTGTTCGTGATCGACTTCAGCGCGCGTGTTTTGGATCTGGCCCATCATTTAGTAGCCACGCCAATAATTGATCATGTGCCTCTAAGCCTCTCAAAGCATTGGGATGGTTTATGAAGGAGGTCACTGCATACATCCTTCCGGACTTACTCATCACATAGCCTGATATTGCCCTAACATCTACCAGCGCTCCTGTTTTGATTCGAGCCTCAGGCTTTTTCTTCAAATGCAAAAATTTCCGTAAATGTGCGATGAGGCGATTTTTCATCGTGCCATCTGTCCCTGCAATCGGAAGGCTGTTATAAAACGTATCCGCAACGGTTAAGTTACGAGCCGCAACTAATAATTGCGTCATATGTTCAGCAGAGATCGCTTCAGTTCGGGATAGGCCAGAGCCATTCTCAATGACGAGCTCTGGGAACTGAAGACCCAAGCCTTTTAACCAACTCTGAATCACAAGCTCACCATTTTCAGTGGTCGCTGGTTTGCCCATCTTCTCCAAAGCCAAGGTCAGCATAAGCTGCCTAGCCATCACATTGTTGGAGTGCTTATTAATGTCTTGCACGTCATCTGCCAGCGAAATGCCTTCAAACTGCAGTAGTAGTCGCGATGCCAGGGGAGCAGTGCCAGACTTTCCGGTGGGTGCTTGAGCCCAAGTGCCACCAGCGAGTTCCCAGGCTGCAGCAAAACCTTGAGTAATAAAGGTATTGGCATCCAAAGCAACGACGTTGTAGTTCACCCCTTTGCAGGCATTGGGAAAACTACCAGAGAACTGAGCAGTCAGAAGTTGGTTGGTGGGAGCTCCGTCGCCCTCAGGGTCTAGGTTAAAACGAAGATTGCTTCTCCAGTTATCGCAAGGCTGATTAACTAACTGCATTTGGTTAATCACTTTGAGTTGTGATAATGGCGGTGTGTAGCTGATATCGATAAAGTCAGCAGTGCGCGATTTTCCTAGCTGAAACGAGAGAGTTCTAAAGGCATACAGCAGGGGATCTGGCGGAACGTTATAAGCACGAAGGGATTCTCCATCAATAGTGTTATGTTCCATGACGCTGGGAGCATAAGCACTTCTATCAAAGAATAGATTCCCATCAATTTTTTGAATACCCAGATTTTGTAAGGCCTTCATCATTTTGGCGAATTCTTCAGGAATTAGCTTGGGATCACCGGTGCCTTGTAAATAGAGGTTGCCTTTGAGAGTCCCTTGACGAATCAGTCCATCGGTATAAATATTTGTACGCCAGCGATACTGAGGCCCCAAAATATCCAAGCCTGTGAGTGTAGTGACTAGCTTCATCGTTGATGCAGGATTCATTGCTTGCTTAGAGCGCCAATGCACTTCAGTCTTTGCGGTAGTTTTCCCTGACCGTCCTGACTCAATTTCGACTACTGAAATGCTAATTGCTTCTTTAGGGATCTGGCTCTTTTCAAGGCTAACAGCTACTGCCTTGGGAATGTATTGATTGGTAGTATTTTGAGAAACTAGATCGACAGAGTGAGCTTGGCCGGTAATTAGGCTAGCCCAAAGAAAGACCAACAGGTTGATGAGAGGGAGCGAAAAGGATTTGGTGCGCATTTCCCATAGGATAAACCTTAGCGCTCAACAACTTATGACTACCGATATTTTTCCTTATAAGTCGCGATAGTTTGGTTTTGTTCTTCTAGAAGACTAATGAATTGCTCAATGCGCTCTGTAAGTCTTCCATTGTCCTCAAGTGATTCACAGGCATGGATGAATTCAGTCGCTTGTAGTAGTTGCGCCCCACCTTTGACTTTATGAACCAGACTTTGAAAATAGACTTCATCTATTGGGGCTTGATTAGCATCTGATTTCAATTGATTCAGAGTATCTAGGTGAACCTTCTCAATTTCCTCCAAGATCACTATGATTTGGTGGGAATCATTTTTGATGAGATTGGAGAAAGCATCAAAAGAATACGGCTCCGTTTCGGGGGCTGAGCCTTGGCTAGATTCAAAGTAGCGCATGAGTTCATTCTCAAGTGCCCCCAAACTTAAAGGTTTAATGAGTACGCCATTCATGCCAGAAGATAAAAATTGGTGGCGAGAGTCTAGTGCGTAAATATCTGCAGTGACTCCAATAATGATTAAGTCACGATTGCCTTGAGATCGAATGTGTTTGGCCAGTTCAGAGCCTTGCATTCCAGGCATGGATTGATCTGTGAGCATGAGATCAAAATGATCGTCCCGCATTAGTTCGAGGGCTGCAGCAGCATTCTCACAAATGCAAGTGCTGATACCCAGCGCTTCTAACTGCAAGGACAAAATTTGCCGACTGGCTGGGTGATCTTCAACTACTAATGCATGAATGTGAGAGTTTTTTCGACCCGGCTTTTTCGAGATCAAATTCTTGGGCGCTGGTCCGAGCGAATTAAAGCCCGAAACCTTTGCAGCAGCAACGCTTGTCCTAGGAAAAGCTACCGAAAAGTGGACATTGCTTCCAAAGCCCGGCGCGCTCTCAAAATAAAGATGGCTGTTCATGGAATTCACTAAATGATTGGTGATAGTGAGCCCAAGACCCGTCCCTCTCGTTTGTTCCGATAGGTAGGACTCTTGCGTGGCTGGTAATTGCTCAAAAGCTTGCAGAGCTAATTTGATTTGATCGCTCCCCATTCCTACGCCAGTATCAATCACTCGGAACTCGAGCAATTGGCCAGCATGATCATCGGCGAGAACACTAATCGAAAAGTACACCTCACCCTCAGCGGTGAACTTAATCGCATTGCTAAGTAAATTTTGTAGAACTTGTCGTAGACGTAAAGAATCGATCATGAGTACTTCAGCGATACTGGGGTCAATCGAGGTGTGGAGTAGCAAATTCTGTTTTTTGGCTACCGTAGAAAATGCCGCATGAATATCCGTAATCAATTGATGTGGATTGCAGGGCTCTAGGTTGAGGGTGAGTTTGCCAGCCTCAATCTTGGAAATATCTAATACTTGATTTAGCATGCCCAAAAGAGATTCAGCAGAAGCCTGAGCACTCTTTAACAGAGGTTTATCTTTCTTGGGAAATTGCGCACTACCAAGCAGTAGTTCTTGAACGCCCAAGATGGCATTCATCGGCGTACGAATCTCATGGCTCATGGTGGCCAGAAAAGCGGACTTGGCAGCATTTGCTTTTTCAGCAAGCTCTTTTGAGTGCAGCAATTCCAAGGCAGTTCGCTTCTGATGAAAATATTTTCTTTGGAGTTGGTAGAACATGGCTCCGCTGATTATTAAGATAATGATGGCACCCAGCCACGGCAGTATGGCTGGTCTTGGCTTGGACTCCTCTTCTAAGGAAAAAAGTTGGCGTGACGCAATGGGGTCTAAGTCTTTTAAAAAGTGGGCTAGTACATCGTGTAGAGGGGCGTCTTGGTCTGAGATGAGCCAGCGATAGGCAAACGGATCGCGACCATATAGACCATCTATTTTTAGATCTGAATGTTGGGTTTCGCCAATCAGTAGCCGTGCCATGCGAATGGGCATGACGA
>JBEGUE010000148.1:0-2931 GCA_041179045.1 Pseudomonadota bacterium | reverse complement strand
CGTTAAAGGCAGCTAGAGAGTCTCGAAAGCTCGAGCGCGCAGAGTTAGCTAATTTATGTTGCCTATCTTCCAAAATGATTTTGGAGTTGGAAGAAGGTGGCATGAGCTCCTTCTATAGTTTCCCCTTAAAAATCAATGCGGCAAAACGGGTGGGTAATTTCCTTAATCTCGCAGAATCTGATTATTTGGAATTTCCGCGACAGTTTGATGTAACTACTGAGAGTTCTGAGGAGACTTCACCTGAAACGGAGTCCTTGGATAATGTTGCGGATGCTAGCCCTACAGAATTAGGCGTCTTACCCACTCACAATGAGGTTCGCGTAGTATCTGTCGATCCTGCTATTACGGAGCGCTTGGAATGGCAGGAGTTGTTAACTGAAAAAGTCGGTGGGGATGTCTCTGGGCCAGAGGCTGGAAGTCGATTCAATTTTTCCTTTAAGCCAGTCCTTTTTCTCTCCCTCGCCCTAGCTACTGCTGGGCTATTGTTTGGCTTAAATGCAAAATATGACTTGGTTTATCAGGTCTCTGCTCTGATGGAGTCTAAGCCAAAACCTCAAGCTATTTCCGTTGAAGAGCCGCCTAAAGATGCAGTTGAGGAGGCGAAAGTTGAAGCGCCGGCTGAGCCAGTCCCTACTCAAGTGGTAAAACCAACCGAAGTGGCTGCATCGAATTCTGAGTGCCCCTATAAGCAGAATGCACAAATATTGAGCTATCAAACTCCCAGCCCCTCAAAGCCGGGCGATGCTGTGAATCTTAAAACCTTAGTAAAACAAACCATTTGTTTTGTCGATAGTGCTGGCAAGCAGATGGTGATGGCGATGGAAGCAAATACTGCGATTGCATTTAAGGGCTTAGCGCCATTTACTGTATTGGCTCAGGATTTGGATAGTGTAGAAATGTATTTTCAGGGGTGGAAGGTTCGCTTACCTGCCCCTGGGTCTAAGCAAGTGAAGTTGCTTGAGGTAAATTGACGGCCCACCATTCTGTGCGCTGATTTTTTTGAGGTATTGAAATGTTCGAGTTTTCAAAAAAAGGCCCGATGGCCGATACGCAATTGACTTATGCCAGCACGATTGGCAGTGGGTCAACCATTCAGGGAAATTTTACGCATCGAGGCAATATGTTGCTCTCGGGGCATCTTGTGGGCGACATCCATCAAGATGAAGAGTCTTCCGGGTCTAAGGAGGGCTATACCGCGGTCGTTGGTAAATCGGGGTTTTTAGAGGGAAATGTGCATAGTGCCCACGCGATCATTATTGGCCGTATTGAGGGTTCCGTTTACGCAACAGGGCGGGTTGAAATTTATCCGGACGCGATTGTTAATGGATATGTGACCTACTCACAAATTAATGTCCACCCGGACGCCAAAGTAAATGGTAATTTAAAGTGCCTTCTATCTGATATTGCTGACAATTTGTTAGATGGGCGTGAGGATGATCAGTCCCTGAATAATGTATTACCAATGACAAAGGTGGATGGCTACTAAGTGGTCCTAATATAAATGACAGATCACATCCCGCCAAGTGAGATTCACCATCTTAAAGAGGCGCAAAGAGGCTCCTCTTTTAAAAATAAAGCCCCTCAGTATGCATTGCTCATATTCATCATACTGGTGATTGTTAGTGCAATTGTTCACACCTACTTCTTTAGAGATCTTCCCAAATGCAGGGATGAGAATATTCAAATATTACTGAATAGAGATTTGCGAAATAATGAGCAGCTGCTGAATAATTCGCAAACATTAGCATTTGGGCAATTCCAGGAGAAATCCCATACTGACGTTCAAAGAGATTGCAGCGCAGAACTACTGACGAATGCTGGAACCTATTTGATTCAATACCGGGTGATTAATAACTCCGGAAAGCAGGACTTCTTTCAGCGCTTATTTTCTGCAGTTGATTACTCAATAGCGTTAGTGTCTGTTAATCAAATAACAAAGTAATTGATGATTCTTGACTGGTGATCTCTTGGCGGCATTCGAGATTCAGAGTAAGAATTTACCAACGATATACAGCATCAGTCCAGAAATTAATAGGTAGCCAAAGCCTTTAGCAAGTGCTTTTTCCACGCCCTTTTGGACAATCCGATTCTGTATACCTTCGTCTGCCACAATATTTTTGATATTCCAAAGATCTTTTCTGATGACGTTGAGGCTTTCATCGGACTTACGATCTCTTTGCTGAAGATTGGCGCTAATCTCAGCTAAGTGAGCATTGATTGCTTGCAGCTCTTTAATTGCGTCATCCAAATTGCCCATAAATACCCCAGAATAATGTTTAAGCTAATGACTCAATAGGTGAATCTCATTAACTTTGCGCCAATAAGCATAGATTATTGCAAATATTGACTGGGGTCGGTCAATTGGTGGAAATCCCTCAGATTTGCTTTATAGTGTTGCTAGGTTAAGATCGACAATGCAGTCGAGCTCATTGCCACTTCAATATGACACGCAGCATGGATATCAAACCGCAAATGATCGTAAATCAAGTTGGGCTGTTAGCAAAAAAAATTGCCAAAATATTGATTTATGGATTTATTACTTTAGTGCTGCTGTATCTTATCTTTAAGGCTTGGGAATACAAAACTGAGTCAGATCAGCAAGCGGCTGTTAAAGAATCACAAGCTCAGCAAAGCGAGAAGTTTGCGAGCGTTAGTCAATATGTGGCAACCTACTCCCCATTAGTTGTTGGGAGCTCTTCGCTGACTTTTGTTCAGCGCAGCGGTAATGAACCTCTTTTTAAGTATTTATTAGGGACTAATTATCAAAATTTCATTAGCGCGCTGGAAAATAGCGCAGCGCTGATTTATGTTGGCTCACAAATTCTTGGCTCTGGATGCTCAAAGTTGGGTTGCGCTGTATCGCAAGCGGCATTCATAATTGATCCAAGTAAGGGGCGTATTTACGCTGCCTTGATTGAGGGTGGGAAAACA
>JBEGUE010000147.1:0-4839 GCA_041179045.1 Pseudomonadota bacterium | reverse complement strand
GAATAATGAGGTTACCAAACGCACCGCTATAGCCCAAATGCACTACTTTGCCTGTAGCTACGCTAAAGATCGGCGTTCCAGTTGGCGCTGAATAATCAATTCCCATATGGGTGCGATATCTTTGCTTGGGGGCGGCGACAACAGCGCTTCCGTTCTTTGGCGGTGCAGCTTTTTTACTTGATGCTCTGACGCTACCAACTCCACGGGAGATCCGTCGATAGCTCAGGGGATTAGTCCAGAAGGTGCGTTCAATCGATTCTCCGCTGGAGGTATAAAAGCCTCCGGGGATATCGTTTCTTTCGATCCAAAAAGCACTGGCAAACACTTCGCTGGAGGACGGTTCAATAATTTCTACCGCCCAAATTTGAGCCCAACGCTCCTTATCACCAAAATCTACAATCAGACGAACAATGCTATTGGTATTTTCAAGCGCATTATTTTCTTCGGGATAAATTTGCTTGATGATGGAGTTCAGTTCCCAAACTAGCTCAACAGGCAATTTATCGCCCACTTTTTTAGGGTCATACAAAACAGCACTCAGGGGTAATTGGATTTCCGTAAAGCGCTTGGATTCATCCCTGAGGTAGTCTTGCTGAACCAAGAAGTTACCGGCTGCTGATGGTGTAAAAGTCCAAATCTCAGTCATGGCATCTTGAATCGGACCATTCATCACGCTCAAAGATTCGAAGCGGTTTCGGCTACCCAAGGCTAAGGCATAGGGAATGCAATTGCCCCGCATTCGATTAAAAAAACCTTTAGTTTGAGCTTTGAAGAAATCATTGAGCTCTCGGTTTTCTAGGCCTAGATTAGCAGGAAGATTTTCCTCGTTAAAGCTACGACGTAGACAACCACGTTGGACGCGATAGTCCAGATTTGCACCACTTTCATTATTTTGCGTGTTCTCAATCCGTTTAAATAATTCAGGATTTAAGTTCATGCTTTTGTTAGAGCTATTGAGTGAATTTTCTTTCAGCTGAATACCGGCCTGCTTATTGCCAGTGCTTACAGCTTTTTGTTTAATCTGAGGAGCTTTGCTAGTCTTATTTGTTTGACTTGCTTGCTGTGCTTGCGCGCTGGAGATAAAGACGATCAGGGAGAGGCTGATAACGTGGACGACGTTTCTCAAGTAGTAAGGTAATTTGCCCGCTATTTTTTTCACCACTCAATTATCCAATATTGTTGCCAGGCCGCTCACTTTTTATGTTGTAGTGCAGCAATTTTCTATTGAAGTTAGTCAAGGAAAGTGGCAAAAGTTGTAGATACAATTAATTTTTCGTTAAAGGAATTTTCATGCCCATTATTGAGTCTGTATCAGTTGCTGCAGTAGCGGTGCCCCTAGATAAGGTCACCTCCTTTTCCACGCGAACTGTTTCAGAGAGGCACTATTGCCTGGTTAAAGTTCGGGGTAAGGATGGTAATGAGGGTATTGGGTTTTGCTATGTCGGTAGTGCGGGTGGAGATATTGCCAAGATTGCAGTTGAGCAACTACTAGCCCCAAAACTCATTGGTCAGAATAGTCATCGCAGCGAAGGTCTGTGGATGGATATGTATAACGAGTCTATTTTGCAAGGGCGCGCCGGTGCGGTGATGCGCGGTATTTCCATTCTCGATACTGCTCTTTGGGACTTAAATGCCCGTGCTGCGAAGTTACCTCTTCACCAATACCTAGGATCAGTTGTAGATGATCGCGTCCCAGCCTACGCCAGTGGTGGCTACTACCTTGATGGTAAAACGCCCGCTAAGTTGGGTAAAGAAATGGAGTCCTATGTAAAACAGGGCTTTAAGGCCGTCAAAATGAAAGTAGGGCGCCTATCTCCAAGCGAAGAAGAGGCGAGGGTTAAAGCGGCTCGTAAGGCCGTAGGTGATGATGTCTTGCTGACCCTAGATGCTAATAATGCTTGGCGCGATCTACCGACTGCCCTTGAATATGTGCGTCGCTTTGAGGTTTATAACCCCTATTGGATTGAAGAGCCATTTTCCCCAGATGCTATTGATCTGCATGCGGCACTGGCTCGTCAGACCAAGATCAACGTTGCTACCGGTGAGATGGAGGCCGGACGCTGGCGTTTTAGGGAGTTAATTGAATCTGGTGGCGTCGCTATTTTGCAGTCTGATGCAGCGGTCTGTGGCGGTATCACCGAGTGGCGTCGTATTTCTGCTTATGCTGACTTGAAGGGTGTAATTGTTTGCCCACATTGGATGCATGATCTGCATGCTCCTTTAGTAGCGGCTACGCCAAATGCGCGCTTTGTAGAATTCTTCTTGGATGATCAGGTCTTGAACTTCCGCAGATTGATTAACAAGCAGCTCACCTTCAAGAATGGCGATTTGATCTTGCATAAGACGCCTGGCTTAGGATTTGAGTTTGATGAAACTGCTATCAAAAAGTATGCCGGTAAGGCTGCTTGGACAAAGATTATTTAATAGATTTAAATCATCGGCAATAAAAAATCCCGCTCAAGAGGCGGGATTTTTTATGATCTGGAACTGCTTAAATAGGTTCAGGTAGATTTGGGATTGAGTTTGTAGTGAGTAATGAGTTGAGTGACCAGTACCAAAGCAAATCCAATAAAGCCAATGAGATCAGCTTCCGTAGAGGGGTAAGCTAAAGCCACCCCGGAGATCACCATGATCACACGCTCAAATACTTTGGTTTTCTCAATAAACCAACCCTGTAAGCCACCGGCTAAACAAATAATGCCAACTACAGCCGTAAATGAGATCCACGCAATCTGCGTCCAGTCGGCTTGCTCTAAGGCGCTGGTAGATCCCATCAGGAGCAAGCTTACGCCTGACTTATCAAGGACAAACATGAATGGCACCAAGATCGCTGGGGCAACATACTTCCATGTCTGTAGAGTTGTCTTGTATGGATTACCTTTACAAATTGCTGCTGCAGCAAATGGAGATAAAGCTGTTGGGGGCGATACCTCTGAAAGTACGGCGTAATAGAAGATGAACATGTGTGCAGCAAATGCAGGCACGCCCAAGTTAATGAGTGCTGGCGCAGCGATCACAGCGCAAATAATATAAGAGGCGGTGACTGGTACTGCGAGGCCGACAATCCAGACAATCAATGCTGTAAAAATAGCAGTTAATAGTAATGAGCCTCCCGCATACTGAATCACGATGGAGCTAAATTTGAGACCTAGGCCTGTGAGGGTAACGGTACCAACGATGAGGCCTGCACCCGCACAGGTTGCAGCAATCGCTAATACGCCTGTAGAGCCAGAAGATAGCGCCTTCGATAAGCTGGAGTTGTAAAGACCAGAGAGTATGGGTTCTTTACCCTTAAACCAGGCCCAGGGAATGATTGCAGTATCTTCGCGCAACATGCTAGAAAACGCAGAAACAACGGTTGCCCAAAATACTGACATTACTGGCGAGAAGCCAAACATCATAAAAACGACAATGGAAATCAAAGAGAAGAAATGAAACCAATATTTCTTAGTTAATTGCCAGGCGCTTTCTACGGATGGAAAGTGAATATTTTTCATACCGTACTTACGTACGTCGATTTCAACCATGACAAACAAGCCAAGGTAAAACAGAATCGTAGGAATGGTTGCCATGAGCAACACATCTAAATAGGAGATTTTGAGGAAGTCAGCAATCAGAAAGGCAGCCGCTCCCAACACTGGTGGTGAGATGATGGCACCAAGTCCGCCTGCAGCCAAAAGACCACCAGCGGCATTTTTTTCGTAACCTACTTTATCAAGCATAGGCGCAGCGACAGAACCGACTGTTACGGTAGTTGCCACACCGGATCCTGATGGACCACCCATTAGGAAAGAGGACAAGACAATTGTTCTACCTACTCCAGATGATTTACCGCCCATTGCGGCAAAAGAGAAGTCAATGAAGAATTTTCCTGCGCCAGTAAATTGCAAAAAGGCGCCAAAGATAGTGAAAAGAATAATCAGGGTTGCAGAAACGTCTACTGCAGTGCCATAGATGCCCTCTAGACTCATGAACATATAACCTACGAGCCGATCTAAGCCATAACCTTTGTGAGTCCATGGGGCGGGTAGGTAGTTGCCAAAGAAGGCGTATAGCAAGAAAAGCACTGTAACGGTGACGAGTACCATGCCATTGGTTCTTCTCACGCTCTCTAGAATAAGCAGGATTAGAGCAATACCAAACATGACATCAGTAGAATTTGGGTCAGTATTTCTGTCCATGAGCTCATCGCCGCCGGCCAGAATGTAATAAGCGATGGCAACTGAGCCTATGGCAAATAAAACATCCCAAAACTTCAATTGATTTTTAAAACGAGCGGCAATAGGAAAGCTTAAGAACACTAAAAACAAGACTAAGGCAACGTGGATGACTCTGAGCTGATGTGTTGGAACGATCGAATAAGCTGCATACAGATGAAATAAAGACATGCCTATTGCTACTAGCGTAATGAATACGGCCAGCATACCTTTGTAGTCATTAGAGTCACCCTCCTCTTGTTTAATGAAGGCGTCTAATTTTTCTTGGGTTTCGTTGTCAATTACATTTTGATTCATGTCTATATCAGTCTATTTTTATATTTATATACGGCAATAAAGCAGAAGGGGTGAGATTAACTCACCCCGATATGGCTTAGTTTACTTTGATACCTTTTTCTTTAAAGTACTTTAGTGCGCCTGGATGATAAGCAATTGGTGAGGCATTTGCTTTTTGGTTTTCTAACTTGATATTTCTGTACTCAGCATGTGAGCGGACGAGTTCAAGTTGGTTATCAAAAATAGCCTTAACAATTTTGTATGCCTCTGCATCAGACATAGTAGCGTTCACAACTAAAAGATTGGCAACCGCTGCTACTTTGTTATCTTTCTCCATGCCGCTATA
>JBEGUE010000146.1:0-5214 GCA_041179045.1 Pseudomonadota bacterium | reverse complement strand
CCACCATCAAAGTGGATGGTGAATATGCTTACGGACACTTGCGCTCAGAGACTGGCGTACACCGCTTAGTTCGTAAGTCACCATTTGATTCATCTAACGGTCGCCATACCTCTTTTGCCAGTATCTACGTATATCCAGAGATTGATGACTCGATTGAGATTGACGTCAATCCAGCAGATATTCGTACCGACACCTATCGCGCCTCTGGTGCGGGTGGTCAGCACATCAATAAAACCGACTCTGCTGTTCGCTTAACCCACCTTCCCACCGGAATCGTGGTGCAGTGTCAGAATGACCGAAGTCAGCACCGTAATCGAGCTGAAGCGATGACGATGTTGAAATCACGTCTATACGAGCATGAGATGCAAAAGCGTCGTGCTGAACAGGATAAGCTTGAGGCCAGTAAAACCGATGTGGGCTGGGGCCATCAAATCCGCTCTTACGTGCTGGACCAGAGTCGGATTAAAGACTTACGTACTAACGTTGAGATATCGAATACACAAAAAGTATTGGATGGTGATCTCGATGCCTTTATTGAAGCCAGCCTGAAGCAAGGCGTCTGATTTACTACCTCTACTCTAGTTATAAATACTCCATATGAACGATCAAGTGAATTCCAATCCCAATCAAGCTGCAGCTACTGAAGCTGTAGATGAAAACCACATCATTGCCGAGCGTCGTGAGAAATTAGCTAAGTTACGTGAAGGTGGTATCGCGTTTCCGAATGACTTCGTACCAACCCACTTAGCAGCAGATCTTCATACTCACTACGACAGCCTTACTAAAGAGGAATTGGCCGCTAAGAAGGTGCACGTCAAAGTAGCTGGCCGCATGGTGCTCAAGCGTGTGATGGGTAAGGCAAGCTTTGCCACCATTCAAGATCGCAGTGGGCAAATCCAGTTCTACATTAATGATGAAATCAGTGGTGCCGATATTCATGGTGCATTTAAGCACTGGGATATGGGTGACTTTATCTCCGCTGAAGGTCATTTATTCAAGACCAATAAGGGTGAGCTCTCCGTTGAATGCAGCAAGCTGCGCCTGCTGAGCAAGTCTTTACGTCCACTGCCAGATAAGTTCCATGGTTTATCAGACCTAGAGACCAAGTATCGCCAACGCTATGTTGACTTGATCGTCAATCCAGAAAGTCGCAATACTTTCAGAGCGCGTAGCAATACGATTGCCTCTTTACGTCGCCATATGCTCGATGCAGACTTCATGGAAGTGGAAACACCCATGCTTCACCCAATCCCTGGTGGCGCAACTGCTAAGCCATTTATTACGCACCACAATGCTTTAGACATGCAGATGTTCCTGCGCATTGCACCAGAGTTGTACTTGAAGCGCCTGGTAGTGGGCGGTTTTGAGCGTGTATTTGAAATTAACCGCAACTTCCGTAACGAAGGTGTTAGCCCACGTCACAATCCAGAATTCACGATGATGGAATTCTATGCAGCCTATACCGATTACCGTTGGTTGATGGATTTCACAGAAGGCTTGATTCGTGCTGCTGCAATGGATGCTCAAGGCACTGCCGTTTTGACACATCAAGGTCGCGAACTCGATCTCAGCAAACCTTTTCAGCGCCTCACGATTACTGAAGCTATCCTGAAATATTGTGGCCAGTCAAACAAGAGTTATGAAGCCGCTCAATTAGAGGATGCTGCATTCATTCGCACTGAATTGAAAAAAGGTGGCGAGAATCCAGATAGCCCTACCCTCAAGAATGCAGGTATAGGTGCTCTTCAATTAGCTCTCTTTGAATTGGTTGCTGAGTCACACCTATGGGAGCCAACCTACATCATCGACTACCCAATCGAAGTCAGCCCCCTTGCCCGTGAATCTGATACGCGCCCCGGTATTACCGAGCGCTTTGAACTCTTCATCACTGGTCGTGAAATTGCTAACGGTTTCTCAGAATTAAATGATGCGGAAGATCAAGCCAATCGCTTCCGTAAGCAAGTTGAGCAAAAAGAAGCGGGTGACGAAGAAGCAATGTACTTTGACCATGACTTCATTCGCGCCCTGGAGTACGGCATGCCTCCGACTGGTGGTTGCGGTATCGGCATTGACCGCTTAGTCATGCTATTGACTGACGCACCTAATATTCGTGATGTGATCCTGTTCCCGCATCTACGTCGCGAAGAAGAGTAATTAGTTAAAACACCTTCTCTGTCAATTAAAAGCCGCAGAATTCAAACTCTGCGGCTTTTTTCTTAACTACATCACGAGAAGTTAAATAGCGGGATATAGCTTTGTGTTCTCACTATCAATGACAGTCACATTCACCGGAATACCCAAGCTCACACTAGAAGATACGGTACAGAAATCCTGGAACTGCGCTAATACTCGCTCGAGGTTCTCCAGGCTATTGCCCGGAACACCAATCCGAATCTCTACATTAATAGCCAATATGCGTAAACGGTTTTCTGCGTTTCTACCTATCTCACAACTAGCCTTTGTTTCGATTGGCTCAGGATTTTGCTTAAACTTTCTGAGCGCAAAGAGCAGCGAATCAGATAGGCAATTGGCAACACCCGCCAATAAGAACTGGGATGGTGTAGCACCTTGCGATCTTCCTAGAGGTGGTGGCTCATCGCCATAAACGGGATCACGCTCTTCGTTGTAATAAATAGCAAATTGATAATCAGTTTGCTGAACTAGTCTTACGGAAGGCTCGCTACTCATAAAAACTCCAATAACTTAAAACACCATATTAATAGATAGCAGGAATCAACTTTTTGACTCTACGCTGGTAGTCTCGATATTCTGGAAAACGTTCTACTAGCCAGACCTCTTCCCGCCTTGCTTTGATATCAAATAAGAAAAATAAGCCAATGGCATAGATCAAGATATAAATGCCGGGGAAGATGAGTAGCCAAGCAAGTGCTGCTAAGAGCACCCCAAAGTAGATCGGGTGCCTTACAAGTTGATATAAGCCGTTTTGAATCAGAATGGCATTGTCTTTTGGGCAAGGCAGAGGGGTGAGATTTTTACCGAGATTAATCACGGCAATTACCATGATTAAAGTAGCTAGCAAGCCAATCGCAATGCCACAAGACTGGAGAATGGAAGCAAGGGGTTCGGAGCTGATTAAAAGAGAACCTTGTGGGCCGAACAAGATCAGGCCAATCAGAATTCCCTGTATCACCACATACCATGCACCTCTCTCAAAGATCGATTGATGTGGCGATGAAGTCATGGCGTGGCCTTATGAAGATAAGACCACAGTCTAGCTTGAATTAGTACGTTAATGCCTTATTAAAGTGCTCATCAATGCTAGCCTCGTCTTGGGTCAACACATGTTGTGCAATCAGGAAAACCCCTGAAATAAAGCTGAGGCAAACTAGCACCCCAAAAGCATGATATTGATTTAGGCCACTCTGATTCAGGGCATTGAGATACAGGGCGCTATCCAGGGCCAGGTGGGTGGATAAGCTCAGTAGAGCCAAACCCAAAAATATCTGGATGATGGTTAAAAATAAGGGCTTTTGGACTTTGGGCTTAGCAGACATAGGATTCTCTCGATTAGGCATAAAAGAATCATAGGGGGCTAGCCTACATAAGTAAAAGAATCCCTTTTTATAAGCTAAATACTTTTTTATCTATAGAACCATCCCTAGAATGAGGATAATTGGGTTTTACACCCTCAATAATTCGTATTTATGGCTGCCTACAACACTGAAACCGTTCTCACTGTTCATCACTGGAATGACACCCTGTTTAGCTTTACAACCACCAGAAACAAAGGTTTACGCTTCCGTAGCGGCCATTTCTTGATGATTGGTTTAGAAGTTGAAGGCAAGCCATTAGTTCGCGCCTACAGTGTGGCGAGCCCTAATTATGAAGAGCATTTAGAGTTTTTAAGTATCAAAGTTCAAGATGGCCCCCTCACCTCTCGTCTTCAGAAGATTCAGGTAGGTGACCCCGTTTTGGTGAGCGAGAAATCCGTGGGCACCCTAGTCATAGATGACTTGAACCCAGGAAAACACCTTTACTTATTTAGCACCGGGACAGGATTGGCGCCTTTCATGAGCATTATTCGTGATCCGGATACTTATGAGAAGTTTGAGAAAGTAGTCTTGATTCATGGTGTTCGTTTAGTAAGCGAGCTGGCTTACGGTGATTACATTAAAGATGAGCTCACTCAAGACGAATATATTGGTGAAATCATTCGCGAAAAATTAATCTACTACCCAACGGTGACGCGCGAGGCTTTTAAGCACACGGGTCGTTTAACTACCGCAATTGAATCAGGCCAACTGTTTAAAGACATTGGCTTACCACCATTAGATCCAGCAGTCGATCGTGCCATGATCTGCGGCAGCCCATCCATGCTCAAAGAAACAGCGGAGATGCTCGATTCCAAGGGCTTCAAGGTATCTCCTAGCCTTGGTCAATTAGGTGACTACGTATTCGAGCGCGCATTCGTAGAAAAGTAAAAAGCTTATATACCCAAAAGTAATGTAGTTATCGCTATATGTTTCTTGTGAATATATAGGTGCCTTGGTAAATTAGTCTCTAGAAGATATTTACCAAGGAATTGAGATGTCACCCGTCCGAGAACACTACAACCCGATCATTACTCAGTTATTACGCGAACATGATCGCTTGCCGCATGAGAATGTGGCTGAACGAAAAAACTTCCAACGCAGAATTCTATTCTTGATGACTACGATCAAGATGGAAGAGTTTGAGGACTCTTACGCTTAAAAAATCTTCCTTACAAAGAGCTGCTAATGAAGATTAATCCGATTGCAGCAATAAATAGAGTCTCGACAACCAGCATGACTACCGGCTGCCAACCCAACTTGGCCAATTCCTGAAAGTTTGTTTTTAGTCCAGCCGCGCCAATAGCAATCACCAACATCCAGCGGGATAACTCGCCAATAGATTGAGTCGCAGAACTTGGCAAAATCTGCATAGATGCAACGACTGATAGCGCCACGAATCCCAATAAGAATGTTGGTATTAAACGTAGGCTACCCCAACCTAAGCGTTGGGACGATTTTTCAGCGCCAAAGAAAATGGAGATAAATAAAACCACAGGTAACAAAAGAGCGACCCGGAAAAGCTTCACGACAGTCGCTACATCACCAGCCTCAGGCCCAAACAACATACCCGCAGCAACTACCTGCGCCACATCATGAATGGTGGCTCCCAGAAGATGCCTGCAGGTAATGCGGTGATATTAAGTAACTGCAATGCGAAGGG
>JBEGUE010000145.1:0-16169 GCA_041179045.1 Pseudomonadota bacterium | reverse complement strand
TCAGAGTGACTTGGAGTACTCGGGATGTTTGCGAAATATCTTGCATCTAAATTCTTTCGTTAACCTGGGGGGGGGGATTTTTACCCTCCATAACAATTAGAAGGTGCAATAAAATTTAACTATGACTACTCAAGAAGATCGCGTTGGTGCGGCACTTCTGATGCCATCGTCGGCCGGCTTATCTGCAGTATCGACCTCTATTTTTTCAGACGAGGAGTCCGACTCCTCCGAGCTCTCTACTGCCTCTGCCGCTTCTAAGGATTTGGCCTCTTTTTCCAATATCACCTTAACAAAAGTATCGGTTGATCCAAAGTTATCAACCCATGTAAAGCTCTCAAGAAATTGCTCCTTGGTCAGAAAACGGAGATTTGAGTCGCTCAGATTTTTATATTCGACAAAACTTACTCCCAAAGCATTGGGGGCATAAAGCTGCTTCACGGCAACTCTCACTCCATTTACATCCTCAAAAATATCATTTCGTCTTGGATCAGTCATCGCTATTTTTGCCCAAAGAAATTAAGGTTACGCATGCTTATTCAGACCGACGCAAAAATGCCGGGATAAACCGACCCACTCTTGCTACCTCCGGCCTAACTTCAACCGGTGCTGATGGTGGAATGTCTGCTGATGGCTTGGCTGCATATCCACCGTATATACCCAGCTCTCGCGCACGAGCTCGATAATCATCGAGTACGCTAACCTTCTTAATGATTTCGCGATTTTGCGAAGTACCCGAAATGGAAAGTGTTTTTCTAGTGACGTGACGCTCTTCAATTTTTTTAGATAGGAATTTCCCGAAATCGCAAAAGTTTTCCGCTACCTTTGGGTCAGGGCAAACGCAAAGAAAATCCTCATAAACGTAAGTATCAAGGTCTGGCGTCTGATGAATTGGCGGAGTAATGTGGCAATTCATTAAAAAATCTAAATTAGTGAATGAGCCCGATGAGGCGTAAGCAGGATCTACCTTACTAGGCGCTACTAAAATAATTTGCTTATTTGCCGCCAATCTTGCCATACGCTTTTGCGCATACTCAAGAATAAAAATTTCTGTACTAGCCATCTCAAATTTAGAGCTAGAGCTAGGAACCAACACAATGTCAAAATCCAACATAAATTCATCAGATAAAGCAGGGTGCCAAGTCAGGTCAGAAATGCTGACTTGCACTCCTGACGAGTATTTTCTTACAGCCGCTCGCGCGCCAAGCAAAGCAATTCCAGGGCTCTCATAATTGATTTCTGCACAGTGGACTCGGATACCAATATCGGGCGCCTTCTTGGTCCAACGCGAAGAGGAAGCCTGTCTGTCAAAATCGATTAGCGAAACCTCAATACTCTGCTGTATGGCAAGGTACGCAGCCAGGTTAGCTGCAATGGTGCTTTTGCCTACTCCACCCTTTTGGTTGGTGACTAGTATCTTGATGGTCTCGTGACTTTGCATATTTATTTTTTACGCTATTGAATAGTCAAGAATTTTCTAAATTATTATCAGTCGAAGAGTTTTTATCGGTAATCTTAGAAAGCTTTCCACTTAATCTAGCTCCGTGCTCAATTCCAATCTGGGCATAAACAATATCGCCATGCACATCTGCGCCACTATGCAGTTCAACGCGTTCTGATGCGTACACGTTTCCTTCTACGCGCCCAGCAACCAATACACGCACACCAAATATATTGCCTTGAACTAGGCCTGTTTTACCAAGCGCAATACAAACATCAGCGCCATGCTTTGTCTCAACATCACCAATGATTGTGCCGTCAATCCGCAAACTCTTAGTGGCAACTATTTTTCCAAAAATCTCTAAATCGGGTCCGATGATGGATCCAAAAGTCTCTCGCGATGGATCCAGCAACCGAATTGCATGACTTTGCTTAAAGGCCATGAGACATCACATCACTAGTTCTTAATGAACTTTCCAGATACTTTGCCGCCACGCTGTATATGGATGTATTTGTAACTAATTGTTCCATCAACATGTGCAAGTGGTCCGACATTGAGATCCTCGCAATTCACTTCGCCTTTCAGCTGCCCTTTAATGACTAGTTGATCAGAATTTAATTCCCCATCAACTTGGCCGCTAGCATCGATCAACACAGACTTTGCAGTAATTTTCCCGCGCACAGTACCAGCAATGTTCAGAACGCCATCTGAAGTAATCGTGCCCTCAAAAGTAAAGCCTTCACTAATGATGGATGGCTTAGAAATACCAGGGCGACTAGGCGTTTCATTACGTGCAATCTCATAGGATGACAATGAGGCCGCTACAGGCTCTTCGACGGGAGCAGTATCGGAGTAATTATCAGACTGATCATCTGCAATTTTGTCTTCACTGTTATCGGGTGTTGAATTTTTAGAAAAAATAGACATCGTGATTTAACTCAAAAGATTAGGAATGTGGATTTAGGTTGTGCAAGTCGCCATGTAAATGGCCGCCTTTTTCGATTTCAATTTCAGAGTAGTGAAT
This sequence comes from Pseudomonadota bacterium, assembly GCA_041179045.1. Taxonomy (GTDB): domain Bacteria; phylum Pseudomonadota; class Gammaproteobacteria; order Burkholderiales; family Burkholderiaceae; genus Polynucleobacter. Next base: position 13,707 of record JBEGUE010000145.1, on the reverse strand, counting down.
TGATCCAGTCACTTTTCCAGTGGAGCGAATAATTAGGCTACGTGTTGAAGATACAAACTCATTTGCTTCGCCACGAATGTCAATGGTTTCTCCAGAGAGTTTTCCATGTACAACACCTGTTGCTTCAATGAGAATTTGTTTTGCAGTTAGCTCACCCTCTACCACCCCAGAAATGGAAGCAATGTCAGGAACCTCAAAATTACCCTTGAGAACAACGCCCTCGCCAACGAACAAACAACCCTGTTGATTTACTTCAGCCATACTTAGCACTCCTTAGCGCGCATTATCATTAATAAAGATTCAGGCAATTCTATCAGCTGATCACTAGTTTTGGGCCTTAAAATGCACTATTTGGTAATAATTTCATCATTTTAAATTCGAGCGCAAAAATGTCGGCAATCCTTAAAAAATCACTATTTTTATCTTTAACGGCTTTTTTATTGAATCCACTTAATCATGCCTGGGCAAGTTGGGTCTTCATATCAAACGATAACGTGGGAAATGCCTATTACTACGACGATAGCAAGACCGTCAGAAATAGCGCTAACAGTGAGGTTAGCACCTGGCAGCTCATCAGCTATAGCGAGGCCTTAACAGCACCCAATGGCTCGCCCACACAGTCAATCGTCCAAGACATATCCTATTTCTGCAAAGCAGGCTATGAAAGCTATAAACAATTTTATATAGGTTATTACTCGGGGTCAGGCGGCACCGGGGTTAGTGTTGAGCAACTGGATACCTCAGGCTCACCATGGGAAAGGGTTATCCCAGACACCATGAGCTATGTGCTCTATCAGTTTTTCTGCAAACCACCCAGCTCATCAAACTAATCTACAGACAAGGTCGGGGTTTACTGCCTCACTTCCGATCCCTACTCGGCCTTGGCCGAGTCGCCAGTAGTTGGCTTACCAAAATAACTCATCGGAAAAGTAGACTCAGCACCAAAGGGGCCTTTAATCCAAATTTGGTCGTTGTACCGTACATAGCAACTTCGAGTAACGGACCCCAAAGAATTCACCGAATAAGAGAAGTACCAATTGGGCTCCACCCGCCCATTTTCAGCAGTACAAGGCTGCGAGGTAATGTACAGAATATCGCCATGGGCGGGCATTTGACCAATAATGGCGGCAAGGCCTTGGCCTGCAGCCATGCAAAGAGCGCAAAATATCAAAAGCTGGGGCTGAAGAATCTGCTTCAGTGGGCGTTTTAAAGTGATCACAGGCCTGTATTTGCGGTTAAAATTCGATGTTATTTGAGAATTATAAGTCTAAAAATTAAACGCGCTAGACATTTAGTCTAAATAAATCAAATACTTATACTTGGTATATGCAACTATTTTGGGTATCGGGCTCCACTGGGGCCATTAAGCAGATCAACATCACCAAAGAGCGACTGGTTCGTTTGGCGATGATTGTTTGCGGCTCATTTTTGTTGCTAGGCATCCTGATTTTCTCAACAGGTATTCATATTGCTCTGGAAGTGAACCCTGATTTTGCTAGAGAGGTAAGCGGGGTCGTGACTGTCAAAGAACGCATGGCCCTAGATCAACGCTATGCAAAGCAGCTAAAAACTATTCAAGATCAACTCGCTAAAGCATCCACGCAGTTTAATGAGTTGAAGTCCATCAAAGACCGTTACTTGTCAATTTCAACCCCCTTCACCGTCAAAAATAAATTTGTTGAACCCTCGAACTTAGGTGGTCCATTAAAGCCGCTGAGCTTTAAATACGAGCCCACGAAGTCGCTGGCAGAAAACTTAGAGGAGTCTGTAAGCAAAGCGATGGAAATGGCGGAAATATTCACCAAGCTAGAACCTGAATGGGAAAAGCAGTATCAATGGCTGCGCACCCTACCCATTGGACCTCCTATCGATGCAAGATTGGGTATGACGAGTAATTTTGGCGTCCGAGTTGACCCATTTACAAAACAATTAGCGCAGCATTCTGGAATTGATTTTGTAACCCCGACTGGCACACCTATTGTTGCCGCTGGTGACGGCGTAGTGCTAAGAGCTGAACTTGACCCTGCTTATGGAAAATTTATTGAGATTGCTCACGGAGAGGGCTTTATTTCAAAATATGCCCATAACAGTAAGCTCTTGGTTCAGTCTGGTCAAAAAATTACTCGCGGTCAACTCATTGCCGAGTCGGGATCTACGGGTCGCTCAACTGGCCCTCACCTGCACTACGAGATTCACCAAAACAAAAACTACCTAAATCCTGCAAAGATTTTGGTATACGCACCACCAAGTGCTTACTGGTAAATAGCTGAAAGTCACCAAGGTTTGATGCTCAGCATTCAGGATCGGGTATAGTAATTCCAGCGTTATTTGTTTAATCTTCGCTTCATTTAGAAAGCTTATGGCCATGCGTTTACCTTCAGCCAGACTATGGATTATTTGTGTACTCACAGTTCTTGTATCCGCCTGTGGGAAAAATGAAGAGCAAGTAAAAACTGAGGTTTGGCTTCCCGATACCAAGGTTGTGAAGCTTCCCATGGAAGAGTACGCAACAATCCCATTCAATACGACTCGGGAAGAGGCTAAAGATAAATTTGCTTGTACTGCCTATGAGCTGTCATTTAGTTGCAAAATTAAAATAGACGATAAAGAAGAAGCGGTTTGGCTGATCTATAACGAAGCTGGCCGCTTGGTTCTAATGAAAAAAGAACTGGGCTATTTCAACAAAGATGTGGCCGATACCATCATCGAGCGCTTTACGATTAAATATGGTCTCGACTACACGCCCTCAGAAGGGCAAGAGAGCGCCTTTGCTGCCGGTATTCGTAAATCAAAAACCTATATTTTTGGAGGTGGTCAAGTTGCTTTTCAAATAGGTCGCAGCCTAAATAACCGCAATGAATTGATGTTGATTTACTACTTCCCAGAAGATGTCGGAACTACGTTTGCCAAGAGCGTAATGAATTAAAGCAATGCTTTTCCAGGCTTAAGTTGCTCGGGTATAAAGCTGACATCAGGAATCTCACCCTCCACCCCTCCAGCTTCCTTCACCTCATAGGCCCAGGCCAATATCTTAGCAATTGCTTCAAATAATGACATTGGGATTGCTTCGCCAATTTCCAACTGGCTATATAAGTAACGAGCTAGGGGAGGAATTTGGGCGACAGGCACATCATGCTCTCGAGCAATTTCTTGAATCTTTAAAGCAACTTGATCAGCGCCCTTAGCAATCACAATAGGGGCTGCCATTTTTTCAATATCGTAGCGAAGTGCAACTGAGTAATGCTCTGGATTCGCTAGAACCACATCAGCGCGCTCAATCGCAGACATCATGCGTGAAGAAGCAATTTGCCTTTGACGTTGACGCAATCGCTGCTTAATCTCAGGAGATCCCTCTGACTCCTTCATTTCCTGCTTCATCTCCTCTGGACTCATCCGGATTTGCTTACGGAAATTGAACCACTGCATCCAACCATCACCTATGGCAATTAGCAGCAGCGGAACCATCAGCAGTAAGAAGCCATTGAGAATGAAATAGGATGTGTGCAGTAAGGCAGCATCAAAGTCTTGACTGACGATAGTACGAATATAAACAAACAGTCCTACTAAATACGTAATACCAATCCCTAGAACCAGTGCAGTCTTTAGGATATTTTTAATCAACTCTGTGAGCGAATTTAAGGAAACCATCCTGCCAAGACCTGCAATCAAATCAAGTCTGTTTAAATCAAACTGGGGGGCAAAGAAGGCTTGAAAATTGACCAAGGAGAGTGGCGCCAAAATACCCACCAACCATACAGGTAAAAAAACAAGTGATAAAACACCTAAGACCACCAATAAAGGGCCGTTCGTCCAATCCTGAATATGGTCAAGTAACTTTACGGGCTCAGCAAAGACAAAGCTGGATTTAGTCATTAAAACTAACTGCTGAAGTAATAAGGGACCTGCGGCAATTAAAAAGATAATAAAAACTGTTAGCAGGGCAAAGGTTGCAATATCCCTAGATTGTGGGAGTTGTCCCTGTTCTCGAGCGCGTAATATTCTCCGCTCACTCGGCTCCAACTCTCTTTCTTGAGCATTATCACCAGATTCTGCCAATTTCTACCCCGCCTAAGCGATCTCTAAAGCTTGAGGATAAACGATTTAACCTTGTACCCCAAACAGCCCTATGGCAAGGTCTTTTTCAGGGCCTGAATCATGTTATCGGCACTCAGCAATTCATCTGGGCTCAACTTTGACCTCAGATTTTTAGCTTCAGAAGCAGCTGCAGGATTCCCACTTTTATAAGACAGTGTCATCCACACATAAGCCTTTACCAAATCCACGGGGATTTGTTTACCGGCTTCATATAGATGGGCAAGGTTGTACTGCCCGACTGGACTCCCCGCCATAGCCGCCTTTTGAAACCATAGAAAGGCCATCTCTTCGCCAGTTTCCAAGTTTGCACTGGCTTGATAACGAACTCCCAACTCCAACATTGACTGAATATTGCCCTTCTCTGCTGCGCGGTTTAACCAGACCCAGCCCTGCTCAATACTTTTAGGCGTACCAATACCCTGTATGTACATTTGAGATAAATCATATTGAGCTTGACTATCCCCAGCCTGGGATAGTCGCTCAAAAATTTGAAAGGCTTTGGTGTACTCTCCAGCTTCATAAGCTGAACGCGCTTTTTGATAATCAGAGCAACCCAGTAAATAAGCGCTCACTAAAAATACCAATGGCACCCGAAATATCGAATGCCATTTAGAGGTACTCATCTAAAAAACCTAACTTGAGCGCTGACTTAGATCTTAGCGGCCGGTAACTTATCCTTGGTGGCGCTGGGCCTTTGCTCTTCAGCCTCATCCAGCTCTTCGTCCGCGCCGCCTTCACTGCCCTTTTTGAGATTCAATGCCGGCAATTGCGGCTCGACCCGATAACTCGCGCCAAAGTCTCCGCCTATCATGCGGGCATATGAGGCAAAGTAGCGGCGCGCTAAGTCAGGATAATAAGGTGAGTTTGCTAAATAGCCTTTACTACGAATACAGGCAGCGTTATTAACGCTACCCTCGCAACTCGCTACAGCAGATAATCTGCCGACTTCAAACTGCTCCCCAAGAATAAAAATAAAGATCAGAAAAACTAATGGGAAAACAAGCCATAGCAGAAGTTTTTTTAATAAGCGCTTCAGTAACTCAATTTTTTCATTCATGACCGAGGTCTCCGTTTAATACCGAATTATTGTTCTTGGGACTTTTTGGAGGGCGACTTTTTCACCAAATCATCCGGTAATTTTCTCCAATTCACAATCGGCTCTTCATTATGCAACTTTGCATAAACTTGAACAATCCGAGAGTCCGCAGGATTCGCATTTTCTTTCATAGCGGCATACATTTTTGCGCCATCAATCTTATTGCCTTGGGCTATGAATTCTATAGCGGCCGTGTAATAGTAATTGGTTGCCTTATCTTTACGAGGAGAACCCAAAATAGATGAGCTATAGATCTCGCCCATATATCGACAAGCAAAAGGGTTGAGTAATTTAGCGGGAACGCTAAAGTACTTTTCAGCAAGCAAAAACTGCTCTTTAGCATAACGTCGATAAACCGTTGCAGTCAAAATAAAATCGGGGTGCGTAATGATTTCAGCTTGGGAGTCATAGTATTTTCCACGCTCATAAGCAATCAAGCCCCGATAATAATTAGCCTGAACATCACCCTCTAGAGCCAAAGCATCTAGCTTTTGCAAAATACTAAGCGCTTCCTTGTTATAACGAATTACTTCGTCTTCAGGCTCGATACATTTAGGATCGCGTACACAGGCAAGTGCAACAACGGATTTGTCATAGGCTCGCTTATAACGCCTATAGAGCTTTTTTGCCTCGCTAGCGGGGCCAACAAAAGGCTCCGTACCCGGATTCGATTGAGCTGTCTTTTGAGATGGTGTTTGAGCATCACCAGCCGGGGCTTTAGCTTCCGAACCGTGTGCCCCCAGGCTCAATGAGACGGCAAGTAGGAGGACTAAGCTATGGCTTCTCAACAAGGTGCTACCTCGCCGTCTTATCCGAGGACGGGGTTACCTTGGATGGTATCTCCATAGCTGGGGATTTTGGAGCAGTGTCTTTAGATAAAAACTGAGCTGGAGCACGTAAATTTGGCGGGATCTCCTGGGCGCCTTTTGGCAAAGTATCGGGCACTTTGTCAACCGGCCTTACAACAGGCCTCTCTTATTGCTTAGGCTTTTTATTGAGCACCGTAATAGAGATACGACGATTTAAGGGATCGTTCAAATCCTCTGGATTGAGCGGCACAGTATTAGCAAAGCCAATGACCTGAACTACACGAGCGGAATTGAGTCCTCCAGAAATCAACTCTCGACGAGCTACGTTAGCACGCTCTGTTGATAATTCCCAATTCGTATAACCGGCCTCGCCGTTGCCATATTTTGTCGCATCGGTATGGCCTTCGATCCGAACTGGGCTGGACGTTTCTTGTAATGATTTACCAATAATACGTAGGAGTCTTCTCGCAGATACACTTGGAACAGAGCCGCCACTACTAAATAAGGGCTTACCTTTTTCATCGACAACCTGAATACGTAAACCTTCAGCATTGATGTCCATGAAGACTTGGCCTTTTGAATTTTTTAATTCCGGATCCGCGTCAACCTTCTTCTGAATATCTTCTTTGACTAACTCATTTTTAGTTTTGTCTTTTCGGGCATTCTCTACATCTGTAACTGAAGAGTCGCTAATACGACGTTGCTCCGTATCAGCATCCGCTCGAGCTTCCTCGCCATCTGTTTTAGAAAGATTGTCGCCACCACCCTTAATAATTCGGGTCGCATCACCAGAACCCTGGCCGCCAGATAAGGAGACACGCATTGGATTCTGAAAATAAGAGGAGATACCAGCCAAATCTCCTGCTGTAGTGGATCCCAAAACCCACATCAACAAGAAAAAGGCCATCATGGCCGTTACGAAGTCAGCGTAAGCAATTTTCCAGGCGCCACCGTGATGTCCGTGTCCACCCTTCTTAACGCGCTTAATGACAATTATCGGCGCGTCATTCTTAGCCATACTGCTTATTTCCCTTTAACTGCTTTAGTACCCTCATCGAGCTCAGCAAATGAAGGACGCTGGTAGCTAAAGAGTACTTTACGACCAAACTCCACAGCTGCCGCAGGAGGGAAATTATTTAAACTAGCAATCAGAATTGCTTTGATTGCCATATAGGCACGACTTTCAGCTTCTGCTTTTTGTTCCAGTACCTTTGCTACCGGTGAAACGAATGCATATGCCAGCAAAATACCCAAGAAGGTTCCCACGAGCGCTGCACCAATGAGCTTTCCTAGTTCGGCAGGAGGCAAACCAATGGAGCCCATGGTGTGGACCACACCCATAACCGCAGCCACAATACCGAACGCTGGCAAGCCATCGCCTACGTTAGTAACTGCATTGACTGGTATGTGGGCTTCGTGGTGATGCACCTCAAGCTCTTGCTCCATCAAACTTTCGATCTGGATCACATCCAATGATCCACCGAGCATCATGCGTAAATAATCTGTAATGAAATCCACTAGGTGATGGTCTTTCAATATCTCGGGATATTTTTCAAAGAGCGGGCTTGATTCTGGCTCCTCGATATCACCCTCTAGTGACATCAATCCATCACGCTTGATTTTTTGCAAAATCTCGAACATCAAGCATAAGAGATCTAAAGACTTTTGCTTAACATTCTTTGCGTTCTTAAATGCGCCTCCCAAGGCTGAAAACATTTTCTTCAGATTGGTTGGGGTATTGGCGGCAATCATCGTACCTACGGCCGCCCCAACAATAGTCAGAACCTCTGTTGGCTGCCACAGAACCATAATATGACCGCCGTGGAGAGCATATCCTCCCAAGGCACAAGCCATCGCAATAATCCACCCAATTGGGATATTCATACTTCTACCTACTCAGATCTTATAGTTTTGAAAATAAGTTACTTTGCTGCAGTCTAGCAAACATTGCTTGGGCAGCATTTAACAAGGTTTGGGCTCTAGTATAAGATGCCGTAGCCGCGGCCATGTCAGTATCTAAAAGTGCAGAGGCAGTAGCTGCCACCTGGGTGCCAATGGCAGTGATGGCTAACTTAGCATTATCAACTTGGGCTGAGATACCCCCGCTCCTCTGCTGGGCCTGGGTCAGAAGGTCAAAAGAGTCATCTAAGCCAGTTTCTACGGTACCCGCGCTGTAGGTAAAAGAGGTGTTTCCAGCCGCTTTTTCACTCAAATAAGTCACAAATTTATTCATATTGAGATACAACTCACTAGTGGTAGGAGCGCTATAGACCCCAGAAGCCCCAAAAGCATCCGTAAACGTTACGCCAGAATCCACCATTAAATCAGGCTCAATTTGTACTTGATTGATGGAATCCTGAAAAATTGCCGTTCCAGTGCCGTCTGTCGCTACCATCTGCGCGGCAATAGCATCTCGGATTTCTTCTGCTTGAATTTGTAAAGCGGCATAGTTACTGGTGCTCAATGCGCCATTTTGCGACTGTACAAAAGTTTGCTTTAAAGAATTTATTTCATTGATGATGCTATCTAATTGTGATTGCGCATTACCGTGCGAGCTCTCAACAAATTTCTGGTTAGTTTTATACATTGACAGACGCGCTTCATCAAACTCTAAGCGCACTCCTCTGCTTACTGCATATGCATTTTCAGAGGCCTTGCTGTAGTTATTGCCAGAGCTAATCTTTTTTTGCCATGCCATTGCATCGGATAGACTATTATCCATCGACTGAATACCGGCATCTAATATTTGGTTTGAACTAATTCTCATACTGATTTCCTTTTCCTTAGTTCATGATGGCTAATAATGTATTAAACATTTGATTGCCCGTCTGTAATACCTTGGTTGAAGCACTATAGAGTTGCTGATACTTTAATAAGTTTGCTGCTTCTTCATCTAGATTGACGCCTGATACTGCATCGCGCTGATCTTGCAAGCTGGATAAAACTGCATCATCTGCTTTTTGGGTATTAGTCCAAGTAGCCACCTGTATACCGACTTCATTTACTAAATTGGATACGGAGATCCCAAATACAGAGCTCATCTTCTGCACAGTGTTTGCACTGTCCGATGAAATGTTGGGATCGCTACCATCATAGTAATCATCAGGATCACTTGGGGCAATAGAAACAAAGTTATCTGCGTTCAGGCCGTAGTAATACAAACCATTAGCAGAACCGCTGATGGTGATACTGTTTCCATCCAATGAGGCGACAAGCTCATCTGCTGTATAAGATGCATCTACTGATAAATTATCTAAGTCAATGGTGATGCCAAATTGATAAAAATCTAGCGATCTCGATGCACCTGCAGAGACATCCTCTAAATTAATAGTTTGAGTTTTACCTGTGGAATCCTCCATTTGCAACTGATCTGAATCTATCATCGTCAGGGTGTACTCACCTGCTGTAACGGATGACTTTGCAATGATTGAAGCAATTTCAATATCTGCAGAGGATGCTGTGATGTTAACGCTAGCTACACCGGTACCGGTATTTTCTAAATTATCGACATTTCCAGTGCTAGTAGATGTAAATTTTGCCGTGCCATTTGTCAAGCTGTAGGAGTCAATATTCCAATCAGACACTGTACCTGCAATGGTTCCAACCGCATTACCCTCACTATCATTTACTGTTGTTGATGTGACAAAATCTCCATCGTCTCTTCCATAGCCGCCATTAGCAAATGCGGAGGCAACTTGAGCTGCAGTAGTTGCCGCACTAGCTGTAAACGTTAAACCACCTAAGGTGATGGTTTGACCAGTCGTTAAGGCTGCAAAAGTAACTACAGCAGACTCCGAGTTCATGATTAAACTGTCACCAGCTTGTAAATCACTGGCGGTTGATACAGCATTACTTAAGCTACTAAACAAATCCGTCATATCTGTTTCAGAAGTAATGTCAGGTATGAGGCCAGAGTAGTCGCTATTTAAATCATAGTATTGGTTTTCGCCAACCTGAAATCCGAAGATAGCTGTTTTTGGTGTGCCATCGCCATCAGTACCAGAAGCTGAGTTAGCTACTTTTACTAAAGACAAGGCAATCGTATCTAGTCTTTTTTGAACAGATGGTGCAAATTCATTGGCCAATTTCAACAATGCGCCAGCTTGACCACCTTCTAAGCTTTGAACAGTTTGAAGTACCGTTTTACTTTTCCCATTCTGGGTATTAAATTGCAGCGCAATATGCTCTTGATCTGCATTCAATGAAACTTTATTCGCTACACCCCGCTCAATTAAGGCGAGACCACCTACCATATGGGTGGCCGTACCATTCGAATTAATTAAGCTCTGACCGCCAACCAATTTTTGAATATCAGACAAAATACGATCACGCTCATCTAGTAAATCTGCAGATGGATAGGTATTTCCTGGATTATTCGCTTTTTCAATTTGCAAGTTGATGCTTGCTAACTCAGGTATCAGAGTGTTTACTTGAGATACCGTATCTTCCAGACCGGTTTGTGCTTGACTCTTTATTTGACCAACAATATCGCTTAAGCCATTCATTCTTTGAGCGACTACATTGGCCTTGCCGGTGATACCTGCAGCAAGCGCTTTATTGCTTGGGTCAGTTGCATAGGTACCCATCGCATTGAAAAATTCAGTAATTGCCGTCGTTAATCCAACCGACTTGGTTGAAATGACATTATCTAGTGCAGCTGTATATTGAACTAAGGTATCTGAATAGGTTGACTTAGCCTGCTGACTCAAGAGCTGAGATCCAATTAAGGAGGAATACTGTCGCGTAAAACCTTCTACTGCGAAACTAGTACCGTTCAACATCAGTGAGTTTGGCGCCAACTGATTAATTGTGGCGTTGGCATTTCTGCGTGAATATCCCTCAACAGATGTTCCGGCAACGTTTTGGGAAGTTACCAATATTCCAGCTTGGGCAATTTGCAGGCCTGCTAGCGCTGAATCTGATATGGAATATACGCCCATCTGTGAACTTTCTGTATCTACTGATTGACGGCGTTGGTGCTTGTCAATGTATTGTTTACGGCATTTCCGGCTTGATCGTTTACGTTTTTAGCCTTAATTTGCTGAATTAATTGCTCAGCCATTTTGTTACCAAATCCAAGGCCCTTGCCTGCTGTTAATTGATCAGCAACCTTATCATCCAATATCTCCAAATATCCAGAGGAAGTCGTACTTAAACCCTCTCCACCACGAATATTCGTGCTTCTGACAATACTCAACATTTGGCGCACTAAAGTTCTTTCAAAGCCCTGCGCTGCTTTACGAATCTTGTCATCTGAACTCAATCCGCTTTGATTACCACCATCCGAACCGAGCGGCTTGATCAAGCGGACAGAGCTTGAATCAATAGTAGGGGTCATTTTTATCGGATCCATTAGATCACCTCTAACTCTGCTCTCAGGGCGCCTGCAGCTCGAAGAGACTGCAGAATTGAAATTAGATCTTGAGGCGTAGCACCCAGCATATTCAGCGCTTTGACTACCTGATCTAGCGAAGCACCACTCGGTACTGAAATTAAACTGTCTGGCTTACCATCATTGCTAATCGTTGCCGTATCTGCTGTGGTTACTGTAGTACCGCCCCTGCTAAATGGAAGCGGCTGACTCGTTGTTGGAGTTTGATTAATACGCACAGTTAAATTACCGTGCGCCACTGCGGAAGGTGACAACTGAACAGCTTGATTCATGACTACTGAACCAGATCGTGAATTGAGCACTACGCGAGCAGGGCCGCTCACAGGAGCTACATCTAGATTTTGTAGCTCAGCCATAAAAGCCGTTCTTTTCAGAGGATCTGTAGGTACACGCACATTCAAAGATCTGGCATCAATTGGTAAAGCCGTACCTAGACCAAACCGGCGTCCTACAGCTTCTGCAGTTTTTTGCATCAATCCATAATCACTGCGTCTCAAGTCCAATTGGACAAACTCGTCTACCAGTAGTGAAGGCACAGCTTTTTCTATGATGCCTCCAGATGGAATGCGACCAGCTGATAAATGATTCACAGAAGTTGCAGCTCCACCAGTTGCTGCTCTTGCACCGCCAATGACTACGTTACCTTGACCTTGTGCATACACCTGACCATCGGCAGCTTTTAGAGGCGTCATAACCAGAGTTCCGCCCTTCAGACTTGTAGCATTACCCAAAGAGGAAACAGTAACGTCAATTTGTTGTCCAGGACGAGCTAAGGATGGGAACTCTGCAGTAACCATTACTGCGGCAGTATTTCTTAATTGAGCCTGTGTTCCAGTTTGTGGCAGCGTAATACCTAAGACCCCAATCATTTGCATCACACTTTGCAATGTAAATGGTGTTTGGGTTGTTTGGTCGCCTGTACCGTCTAAACCTACAACTAAGCCATAACCAACCAGCTGGTTAGGACGCTGCCCTGCAATATCAGCGATGTCTTTAATGCGATCAGCTTGAGCTGGAATAGCAAATATGCCTATTGTCATTACAACAATAAGCGATTTTGCTACGGATTGAATGAATGTTTTTTTCATATCAACTTAGAATGGGGAGAACTTAAAGAGTAGGCGAGTAAACCAACCAACGCCCTGGGTATCGTCTGTCACACCGCGACCGCGATACTCAATACGAGCATCGGCCACTTCTTGTGAATTTACCCGGTTAAATACCAAGGTATTAGGATTCACAATTCCGCCAAAGCGAATGATTTCTTCTTCATTGCTAATGGCCACTTGTTTTTCACCAGCAACCACTAAATTTCCATTTGAAAGAATTTCCACTACGGTTACAGTAATCGTGCCCGCAAATGTATTGTTAGCGGCGCTCGCTCCAGCACCCTCACTCTTGAGATCAGCTGAGCCATCGTAGTTACTCATTCCTCGCACACCAGCAAATGCACCAAATGGCGCACCGACACCTGCAGTCACATCAAACACATTAGTTGCAGTAGCTTTTCGAGCCGCTGACAAAGAGGATCCCTTTGCTGCCGCTGTGGTTTCGTTCAGAACTACTGTGAGAATATCGCCCACATTTCTAGCGCGACGATCTTCAAATAGGGGTCTATGACTCACTGCAGACACATACGGTCCACCAGAGTTAGCTGGGTATAAGCTACCCATATTGGCAGAAGTTTCCTGTATTGGCTTTGGACGCGCTGTGGAGGGAGTGCTTAGTAATGAAGGCCTATCAGCACTCGCGCATCCGGCTAAATAGACCACGACTAAAGAGCAGCCTATTGCGAAAATGGATCTCAACAATTTATTCATCTTACATACCCATATTTGATAAGCGTTGCAAGATTTGATCTGATGCAGTCACTGCACGAGTATTAATTTCATAAGCTCTTTGTGCGGCAATCAAATTCACTAACTCTTCAGCTACGTTTACGTTTGACTGTTCGACATAGTACTGAATTGTTGTGCCCATACCATTACTACCAGCGATTTGATTTTGAGCTGTTCCAGATGATGGCGAAGGCATAAAAATACCGCCACCAAGCGCTGTTAGTCCTGATGGATTAGCAAAGTTTGCCATTGTGAACTGTCCAGCTTGAGTTAAAGCTGTAGTTGACTGAGTGCTGTATTGAACTAAACCAGCCTCACTGATCGTAATACCAGTTGCAGTTACTGGAATAACACCAGCACCAGAGACCGTATTACCCGCCTGGGTTACGATTTGACCGGTTGAGCTAAGACTAAATTGGCCATCACGTGTATAGGCAAGCGTTCCATCTGCAAGCTGAATCTGAAAAAAACCATTTC
>JBEGUE010000144.1:0-4512 GCA_041179045.1 Pseudomonadota bacterium | reverse complement strand
GCAGTGTGTCGTTGTTGCGGGATGGGTAATCGTTGTACGAGTATCTCCCAGATTTGCGGTAATAGAACAGAGCTTGGTTTGGTTGATTAACTTGAAAGCCGCTTTTTTCCCACCCTTGAGGGTGAAAGACAAAATAGCACCGCCCGCTTTTTGCTGACGTTTAGCCAACGCATGCTGAGGATGAGATTTCAAGCCTGGATGATAGACGCGCTCTACTCCTCGCTGCTTTTCTAGCCATTGAGCAATCTCTAGAGCATTTTGACTCTGCTGCTTCATACGCAACTCGAGAGTCTCCAGGCCTTTTAAGAATACCCAGGCATTAAACGCTGAAAGTGTTGGGCCGGCAGTTCGTACATAGGGAAATACTTTGCCCATAATGAAGTCATTGCTACCCACAATCGCGCCACCAACTACGCGACCTTGACCATCTAAATATTTGGTTGCCGAATGGATCACTACATCAGCGCCTAATGAGATAGGTCTTTGCAAAGCTGGCGTACAAAAGCAATTATCAACCGCAAATAGCGCCTGAGCTTTCTTTGCTATTTTGGAGATGGCTTTGATATCAGCAATCTCAGTCAAGGGATTGGATGGCGTTTCCAAATAAAACAATTTAGTATTTTCTTGAACGGCACTCTGCCAAGCCTTGGTATCCGACAAATCCACATATGTGGTGGTGATGCCAAAGCGTCCCAAAATATTACTAAATAATTGGATGGTAGCGCCAAATACTGAGCGAGAACAAATGACGTGATCTCCAGCCTGAAGATGCGACATGGCCATGGTCAAAATAGCGGCCATACCGGAAGAAGTTGCAATGCAAGCTTCGCCACCCTCTAGCGCAGCCAATCGATCCTGAAACATGCTGACGGTGGGATTGGTAAAGCGAGAATAAATAAAGCCCTGATCTGCATGCGCAAAGCCATCTGCTGCAAGTTCAGCACTATCAAAGCAAAAGCTAGAGGTGAGGAACATAGCCTCAGAGTGCTCTTGGTATTCAGCAGTACGGCGTGTACCTGCTCGAACCGCAAGGGTTTCTAGCGCAAGCTTAGAGAAATCAGGTTTTTTACGGATAGTTTTGCTCTTCATACCGCTATTTTGACACCGAATTACAGAATTGCCTCGGACACGCATATCCGAGGAACTCGATCGTTGTTTTTAGTCTTCTGTAGCTAAGTGCAAATGGAGTTGCGAACGGGCAAAGTCACTAGAATCACGTTGGCGATCAGCTTTGGCCTCGGAGGTATTGCGGGCAGCCTCTAGAGCATCTAAATAAGACTCATTGATGTCGCCAGTAATGTAGTGGCCATCAAAACAAGATGCCTCAAAATGCTGGATATCAGGGTTAATATCCTTTACAGCCTGCTTCATATCTTCGACGCTTTGGTAGATCAGCTGGTCCGCACCAATCATCTTATTAATCTCTTCATCAGTGCGGCCATAAGCCACTAGCTCACTGCGAGTTGGCATGTCGATGCCATACACATTAGGAAACCGCACAGGGGGCGCAGCAGAAGCAAAAATTACTTTCTTGGCACCGGACTCTCTTGCCATTTGCACAATCTCAAAAGAGGTTGTACCGCGAACAATAGAATCATCCACAATCAGGACGGTCTTATCTTTAAACTCGATGCGCATGGCGTTGAGTTTTTGACGAACTGATTTCTTACGAACAGCTTGGCCTGGCATGATGAAGGTTCTACCGATATAACGATTCTTAAAGAATCCTTCGCGGTAATCGACTCCTAAACGTTTCGCCACCTGCATTGCTGCTGGACGACTAGAGTCAGGAATCGGCATCACGACATCAATTTCACCTGGAATAGTTTCTTTACGAATCTTTTCAGCAAGATAGTCACCCATGCGCATCCGTACGTTGTAGACAGTTACGCCATCAATCGTAGAGTCCGGACGAGCCATGTAAACATATTCAAAAATGCAAGGTGTTAGAACTGCATCGGCCACACACTGACGTGAAGAGAAGTTACCATCCAAATCAATATAAATTGCTTCACCAGGATTAACATCACGTACAAAGGTGAAGCCGAGGCCATCGAGTGCAACAGACTCTGAAGCAATCATCCACTCTGGACCCTTCGGCGTATCCATGCGACCAATACAGAGAGGCCGGATTCCAAACGGATCGCGAAATGCCAATAAGCCATAACCCGCTATCAAAGATACTACGGCATAAGATCCTTTAACGCGCTTAGTTACTTGTGTGACAGCGTTAAACATAGCGCCCTCATCTAATGCTGCGCTATTGGTTTCTTTTTGAAGTTCATCAGCCAATACATTGAGCAACACTTCGGTATCTGAACTGGTGTTAATGTGGCGACGATCACGATAAGCCATCTCTACACGCAGACTAGCCGCATTAGTCAGGTTACCGTTATGCGCCAAAATAATGCCGTAAGGAGCGCTAACATAAAACGGTTGAGCCTCTTCCTCGCTGCTTGCAGAACCGGCAGTTGGATAGCGAACCTGACCAATACCAGCACTGCCTATCAGACTACGCATATTGCGAGTTCTAAACACATCTCGCACTAGACCGTTGGCTTTATGCATCGTGAATGAATTGCCATTCATCGTTGCCATGCCAGCTGCATCTTGACCGCGATGTTGGAGCAACAACAACGCGTCATAAATGAGTTGATTAACTGGGGAGTGGGAAACTGTTCCGACGACGCCGCACATAAGCCTAGATCCCTATTGTTAATGAAGGTGTGATGGTGGGTGTAATTTTAGGCATTGCATCACCCAATTGCTTTGCCCAATCCACTGGCAACCACCCTTTAATTAAACCAGTTGCCATATCGATGGCTGGACGGGTAATTGCCTTCTGCCAAGCGACGCTTTTGGGAATAGGAGTTAAGGCCGCTAATGTGGCCATCACAACTACAACTACACCACCACGCGCTAAGCCGAAAACAAGGCCCAGAAATCGATCTGTCATGCTTAGTCCAACAGACAAAATAATCTTTTGAATCACATTACCGATCAAGCCGCAAACAATCAAGGTAAGAATAAATAAAATGAGGAAGCTCACGCCCAAACTCAACAACTCATCCATGTGAAAAGTAGATAACCATTCAACAGAAAGATAGTTTGTGTAGTGATAAGCAACCCAAGCAGCTACAAACCAAGAGGCTAGTGCTAGGACCTCTTTAAAAAGACCCCGAGAAATACCTACCAATGCAGAAACCAACAGCACTACCAGGGTGAAGTAATCCACCGTAGTTAACTGCAAGGTGGATAAATATTCCATTAAGGAGCTTCCACTTCAACCAGTCTTGGAGACAGGCCCATAGCTTTGACTTTTTTCTCAGCAGCTTCAGCCGCGTCCTTATCGGCAAAAGGGCCGGCTCTTAATACAAAAAGCTTCACACCGTCAGCGCCGGTTTTATTTAAAACATAATTGGGGATCTTTTGATCCTTCATCTTAGCGATCCAGCCCTTAGCCCGCTCTTCAGATGCAAAAGCACCAATCTGAATAACATACTTACCTTGCCCCACTTTTTTTGGAAGCTCTTCGGATTTGGATTTCGTAATGACAGTTGGCGCGGCAACGACTTCTTCTCCAGCGGCTAAGCCGCTGATAGAGTTTGTTTTACTTACTGATGGGGATGGTATCGCTACAACTTCTTTGGTTGGAGCTGGTACTTTTTCTTTCGAAGGCGTTTCCACGGCAGGGGCCGAGCTAGGCTTCTCATCATTTGAAGGCATTGCGGCATTAGGGGCAGGCAGGCTGGTAACAATATTTACAGCAATATCGTTATTCACTGACTTGGGCTTGTTATCCAAAATACGAGGAAGACCAACTACCGCAATTAAGACTAGGACAGCTGCACCAATCAGACGATGACGGGCACGCTGTTGATCAGGGTCTTCCGTAAGGGCTAGTTCTTCATTTTCTTGGGCACGCTGAAAACTACGGGGAGCTAGTTTATTGACTGTACGACGCCCCCTCACCGAAGCCCGATCAAGGTCTTCAGTCTCAGAGTTTCGCTTAAAAAGCTTCGGTAAACGAATCATGGATCAATGGGCCTGGTTATTTCGATATGCCATTACTCCGGCAACGGTATAGAAGGATCCGAAGATGACGATTCTATCACCCTCACCAGCCCTAGAAAGTGCTTTTTGATAGGCTGCAGAAGGATCTGGGAAGCACTCAATACCTCCATCTTCCCCATTTTTGACCGACACACCCAGATCTACCAGCTTCTCAGATAGGGCTAAGGCGCTAGCGGCGCGTGCAGTTGGTAAATCAGTGCAAAACCAGAAGTCCACGGTATTTAACAGAGGCTTGATAACCCCAGCAATATCCTTATCCGCCATGGCGCCAAAAATGGCATAGGTATACGGGTGATAGCCCATCTTATCCAAGCCTTGCCCTAAGGTAGCTGCCGCGTGGGGTTTGTGAGCGACATCTAAAACGATGGTTGGCTGGCCTGGCAGAACCTGAAAACGACCCGGTAGTTCCACCATAGCAAATCCATTGCGGATATCCTG
>JBEGUE010000143.1:0-2643 GCA_041179045.1 Pseudomonadota bacterium | reverse complement strand
CAATTAGAAAATTTAGCTGCAGCAACTGATGCTCTTCCAGGTAATGTTGAGCTCAGTATTGATCTG
The DNA here is from genome assembly GCA_041179045.1 of Pseudomonadota bacterium. Lineage (GTDB taxonomy): Bacteria > Pseudomonadota > Gammaproteobacteria > Burkholderiales > Burkholderiaceae > Polynucleobacter. The sequence goes on along the minus strand of JBEGUE010000143.1, from coordinate 2,577 downwards.
GCAGATTTGCGCGGATATCAATATCACAGCGGCGTCATGTTCGCTGCTTATGTTGATCAGTTGCCGCAGCCAATTGCGAGAGGGGGCAGATACGATCATGTTGGTCAGGCATTTGGACGCCCCCGTCCCGCTACAGGCTTTTCAATGGATTTATTGACCTTGGCTAACCTTGCGCCCATAGCGCAAAGAAAGCTCGCCATCATAGCGCCTTGGACTTTGGAGGCTGGCTTAGCTAGCAAGATTGCCGAGTTGCGCGATGCTGGTGAGGTGGTTATCCAAGCGCTTGGTGGTGATGATGTAGTAACCGCTGAATATCTTTGTGATCGTGAGTTAGTAAAGCAAGATAGCTCATGGATAGTAAAAAAGAAGTAAAAGTTTTATCAACAACACACTAATTCTGTAATTATTTTTTGGATTTCATTATGTCTTTAAAGCAACAAGCCCATGGTCGTAACGTCGTTGTCATTGGTACCCAGTGGGGTGACGAGGGCAAGGGCAAAGTAGTCGATTGGTTGACTGATCACGCGCAAGCAGTCGTACGTTTTCAGGGTGGACATAATGCTGGTCATACGCTGATTATTGGCGATAAAAAAACAATTTTGCGTCTCATTCCTTCCGGAATCATGCATAAGAACGTGATTTGCTATATTGGTAATGGTGTTGTACTTTCTCCAGAAGCACTCTTTAAAGAAATCGGCGAGTTAGAAGCTGCGGGCTTGGATGTTCAATCCCGTTTAAAGATTTCTGAGGCAACAACTTTAATCTTGCCGTATCACGTAGCAATAGATCATGCTCGCGAGAAAAAGCGTGGCGATGCCAAAATTGGCACAACTGGTCGTGGTATCGGACCAGCATACGAAGACAAGGTCGCTCGACGCGCCTTACGTGTTCAGGATTTGTTCTATCCAGAAAAGTTTGCCGCACAATTGCGTGAGAACTTGGAATACCACAACTTCATGCTCACAAACTACTATGGAGCTGAGCCAGTAGACTTCCAAAAGACTTTGGAAGAAGCTATGTCTTATGCAGAGCGCATTAAGCCGATGGTAGTGGATGTCTCTAGTGCTTTGTATGCAGCAGAGCAAGCTGGTCAAAATTTATTATTCGAAGGTGCGCAAGGCACTTTGCTTGATATTGATCATGGCACCTATCCGTACGTGACTTCTAGCAACTGTGTGGCTGGTAATGCTGCAGCTGGTTCTGGCGTTGGTCCGGATTCATTGCAATATATCTTGGGCATTACTAAGGCTTACTGCACGCGTGTTGGTGCTGGTCCTTTCCCGAGTGAGTTATACGACTTCGATAACCCAGCCAAACAAGATCCAGTTGGTATTCGTTTGGCTGAAGTGGGTAAAGAGTTTGGTTCTGTCACCGGTCGTCCGCGTCGCACTGGTTGGTTAGATGCCGCCGCATTGAAACGCTCTATTCAGATTAATGGTTTATCCGGTTTGTGCATTACTAAGCTTGACGTATTAGATGGCTTTGAGACTATTCGCCTTTGCGTGGGTTACAAGCTTGACGGTCAATCATTAGATGTATTGCCGCGTGGCGCTGAAGCTGTTGCGCGTTGTGAACCAATCTATGAGGATTTCCCGGGTTGGAAGGGAACTACTTTTGGTATTCGTGAATGGGACAAACTCCCAATAGAGGCACAGAAGTTCCTGCGTCGTATCGAAGAAGTTGCAGGGAAGCCGATCGCCATGGTCTCAACAGGACCAGAGCGCGATGAAACGATTCTTCTACAGCATCCATTCAAAGGTTAATCGAGCACTTCCTTTTTAACTTTTTATATTTAATTTACACATTTGCTTTGGGATTTAGAAATGACAGCACGTACACAATGTAATAGCCTTCAAGTAGCTACACCGCTTTACCGTTTTATCGAAGATCAAGTTTTGCCTGGCACAGGTATTAAAAGCGCAGATTTTTGGAAGGGTTTTGATGAGATCGTTAAGGATCTGAGCCCAAAAAATGAAGCATTACTAGCTAAGCGCGATCGCTTGCAATTGGACTTGGATAAATGGCATCAAGCCAATCCTGGCCCAATCAAAGATATGCCCGCTTATCGCAAATACTTGAAAGAAATTGGTTATATCGATGATGTACCTGCCAAAGTCTTGGCTACCACTCAGAATGTGGATGATGAGCTAGCATTACAAGCTGGCCCTCAACTCGTTGTCCCAGTGCTCAATGCACGCTATGCCTTAAACGCTGCAAATGCGCGTTGGGGTTCTTTGTATGACGCTCTGTACGGCACAGATGTTATTTCTGAAGAAGATGGTGCCACTAAAGCCGGAGCGTACAACCCGATTCGTGGTGCTAAGGTGGTTTCCTACGCACGCCAGTTTTTAGATCAAGCGGCTCCTTTGGCTAAAGCCTCCTATGGCGATGTAGTTGCCTATAGCGTTGTAGACAAAAAACTGTCCCTGAAATTAAAAGATGGCAGCACAACAGGCCTGACTGATGAGAAGCAGTTCGTTGGTTACCAGGGCGATGCCTCTGCACCATCATCCGTTCTATTGCGCAACCATGGCATTCACATTGATATTCAAATTGATAAGACCAAAACCATTGGTG
>JBEGUE010000142.1:0-3468 GCA_041179045.1 Pseudomonadota bacterium | reverse complement strand
ATTCCAAGCCAAAAGCATCCAAAGCGCGACGGATTTCTACCAATGGCCTCTCGTTTAAATAACCGGCCATGTAAAAAGAGCCGTTCAAAATGATGATGGGTCGTCCAACGCTGATGAAGTTCTGATCAAACTCATCCTGCCAAGCTTTAGCGGGATTGGCTTTAGCCACTTCAACCAAATTCTGCCAAACCCTAGCTAAAGGAGCGTCTTCAGACTGAGCCTCCTGCCCCTCTGGAATGGAAGACACTATTTGATCCAATAACTCTTGATCGGGCGCCTCATGAAAGAGTCTCGCGATCAAGCCATATAAATCCGCTCTAGCCAAATCTTCCGGTAAGCCCACATCACCCACTTCGGTTACGGAGCTTTCTTTTATCTGTTCACTCATGTTTCTTTTTTCACCATATCGACAACACGACAATCACTGCACATTTTGAGTCTTTCTAAAGCCTCTCCAGCAAAGGCGCTGTGGGCGCCCAGCTTCATCAGCATCAGGTCGACCATTTTTGCTGTACCAAATACTTTTCCACAGCCGATGCAATGAAAAGGCTTGGTCTCGTTGAGTTCTACCTTTTGCTTGCGCTGTTCCACCGTTTGTAAGCGAGGGGCTAAAGCCAAAGCCTGCTCTGGGCAAGTTTGCACGCAAATGCCGCATTGGACGCACTGCTTTTCAATAAAGGAAAGTTTGGGCTCATCTAAGTTATCGAGCAAAGCGCCTTCAGGACAGCTACCCACACAGGACATGCATAGCGTGCAAGCATCCTGGTTAATTTTTAGACCGCCCAAGAAAGATGACTGCGGTAAAGCTACTCCCTCTGCTGGTAACGGTGCTTTTGCTTGCTTTTGCAAATGCTCCAAGACCGTTTCAATCGTTTCTCGCTTTTGATTGGATAAACCAAAGCTAGCGGGAGAACAAATAGCGGATAAAGCGCCACGCTGGCGAAGTTTACTCATCGCCTGTGAAGCTGGTTGAAGATCAGAAGAAGATCCTAACTGTATTTGCGACAGTCTGGCGTCAAATCCATAGGCAGCCAAAATGGCATTGCCTAAGTCAATTTGAGTTTCTAGGGCAGCTCGATAGCTTGGATCTTCATCGCCCGTTAGCAATAACACTACTTCCCCAAAACCATAGCTGAGCGCACCGAGCCATAAATCCAAACCAGTAGAGGCGATATGCTCGATTCCGTAGGGCAGCACAAAAGATGGCAAGCCCTCAAATTGTTTTGGTCTGAGGTGCGCAGATCGTCCGAGAGAATCTAAGGCCTGAGTTCCCGCCTTGAGTGTATGAAGTAACAAAGTTGGGGCAGAAGATTTCTTAGCTTTAGCACTCTCGGCAGTAAATACCGTAGCCAGCGTTTTAATTTCTTTACCCTGATGCGGCACACTTGGATAGTTGTAGCGCATTGCACCGGATGGACAAACTGTTGAGCAAGCCCCACAACCCATACAAAGATTCGGGTTGACATCAACCGTGCCTTGTCCGTTCTTGAACAAAGAAGATATAGCGCCGGTGGAGCAGACATCGATACAGGCATTGCACCCTACTTTGCCATTGCGACCATGGGCGCAAACTTTCTCGTTATAAACAAAGTATTTAGGCTTCTCAAACTCACCAATTAATCCGAGCAATTGATTTGCCACCAGAGATTGCTCAAATGGATCCCGGCCTGGGGCAAAGTAGCCTTGCGGAGTTTGACTCATACGCAGCTGAGGGTTAGCGCGCAGATCCATAATTAAGTCAAATTCAGAGCTACGCTGACGCTCAACGCGATCAAAATTAATTGCTCCAATGCCAGCACAGGCTGTGATGCAATCACGGTGTGACTTACATTTGTTTAGATCAATCTGGAAAGAGTCATCAATCGCACCCTCTGGGCAAACTTCAACACAGGCACCACAGCGAGTGCACATCTCTGGATCGATTGGGTTTTGTAAATTCCAGTCGACCGTAAAGTTGCCAAGATAACCATCTAGCTTAGTCACCTCACCTGTATAGGTCGGGAAATTTCTGGCGATTGGTAATGTTCCTGGCTTGGTACATAGCACTGAGACATCAAGAGAGTCGCTCAATTTTTCAGCCCAAGGTAAAGCTTGATCTCCAGGCCCAACAATGAGTAAGCGCCCCTGACTTTCGTAATTCACTACTGGTACGGGCTCGGCTTCTGGCATATCCGCTAAGGCCAGTAAAGCCGCAATCTTGGGTCCGGAATGTTTAGCCTCTTGAGTCCATCCAGCAACCTCACGAATATTGACAAACCGCAAGGGCGCTATCAATGGCTTCTCGGATTGTTCTGCCAGTTCGTTAAATAACGCACCCTCTTGAGTACAAGCAATCACGAGTGAGTCATTGCCATTCATTGCCTGAATAGCGATGCCCACTTCTTGCCTGCACAAAGAGGTGTGAACCGGTACGCCCAGTGCCTTTGCATCTAAAGGCATGGTTCCGTTGCAATTACAGACTAATTTTTGACTCATGGATTTCTTCTTAACTGGTTTTTTTATCCACAGATAAGGGGGCTTGATTTCCCACTTCCTGAATAGATGTTGGTGTGGATGTTAAATCAGTCTGGTCAGGAGCGGGCAAAGTTAGATCTTGGGATCCCGAATTGTCGATGCCAGCAGCGGTAGTAGCCTCAGGCTCTCAATCATCATCCTTGCGGAAGATGTTCAGCATATCGGACTGAACCATACGCTTGAGCATCTCCAAAGGGATCGGATCTGGCTTTGAATAATCATCGATATAAATATCCAAACCGTCCATGATGTTGAAGTGCGGGTCTGAAAACATCTTCTTCATTGCCGCTTGCTGAACTACCGGATCAACTCCAGGTTGCATAAAGGCTGAGAAATCTGGCGCAAAGCGATCTATCTTTTCAACATCATCTAATGAAGCAGGCAGCGGAGCATCCTCAAGCTCAGTTGATTGCTGAATAGTCTGCGGACTGACAGCTAATTTTTCCTTAGCGAGCTCGCCTGGTTTTTTCTCAGGCTCAATATCCTCGCCTGACTTGCGACGTGACCATCGACTTAAAAAACCATCAGCCATCAATCCTCCACTGGGCGGTTTGCACCCTTGAATGATTCAGGACGATGACGTTTTTTTGGTTCAGGACGGTAATGTTCATTGACATACTCTTGCAGCCAAGAGGCATGCTCTGTAGACAAAAGCACACTATCGACCGACTCGCCGCCATCTAATAGACGCCCTGCTTCGTTGTAGCTTACGCTGATCCGATGGGGAATAGCAAACGTAGGTTCTACTTTAGCCAAGTCAATAGACTGTGCGTCTATGTATCTCTCAACATCTTCCTCTAAACGCCACATCACAAACCAAGCGGGAAGGGTTGCTGATAAGTTGAGGTAATAGCCTTCAGCCTCATCTGGGAAAAGATTCAATTCGAATCCAGTAAACAACCATGACTCACCTTGCTCATCGCGCCCAAGGAACTGTCCAAAGATCTTATTACC
>JBEGUE010000141.1:0-9639 GCA_041179045.1 Pseudomonadota bacterium | reverse complement strand
GCTCAACTCACTCCAGTTATCTGAAGTCAGCCCGCGCAGTGGAAAGATCTGCAAGAAACTACCGCCACCAAAAATCACAAGGAGTAGTACAACCAATACAAATCCTGGGATTGCATAGCCCACCAAAATCATCGTGCTCGTAATTGCATCAAAGCGAGACCCATCTCTGACTGCTTTGGCTATACCTAAAGGTATCGATACCAAGTAGGTTAGAAAGAAAGTCCATAAGCCTATGCTGATAGATACTGGCAACTTAGAAACAACCAACTGCCAAACACTTTGGTGTTGGTAATAACTCTCACCCAAATCAAATTGCGCAAAACGCTTGAGCATCATGAAATAACGCTCTACAGGCGGCTTATCAAAACCATATAAAGCTTTGACCTCAGCTAAACGCTCAGCATCTACACCTTGACGACCACGATAGTTACTTCCACCACCAGAAGACTCAGCCCCGCTAACCGCAGCATCGCCTTTACCTTTGAGCTCCAGCATTAATTGCTCGACTGGTCCACCCGGCACAAATTGCACCACAGCAAATGTCAGGGTTAAGACCCCCAGCAAAGTCGGGATCATCAAAAGCATGCGTTTGAGAATATAAGACCACATTTGCCCTTGCATTAGCGCGCCCCCTCTTTCCACCAATTGAGCAGAATCCAAGATTCAGCGGTGTAATACAAAGGCGGTTCTGGGTAGCGCATCTCTTTACGATACGCGACTCGGTGTGTAGGGTTGTACCACTGAGGAATCACGTAGTAACCATTCCAAAGTACGCGGTCTAGGGCTCTAGTGGCTGCACGTAATTCCTCGCGAGTCTGCGCTTTCACAATCGCATCTACCAAAGCATCAACCACAGGAGATTGAACTCCGATCACATTGTCAGAGCCTTTTTCTTTTGCAGCCTGACTACCAAAGCGATCCCACAATTCATTGCCAGGGCTTTGTGAATCCGGGAAACGAATGGTGGTCATATCGAAGTCGTATTCATCCATACGCTTCTGATGCAAAGCAAAATCACTAGTCCGAATATCTACCGCAATACCCAGCTTCTCTAAATTACGAACATAGGATGACAAAACTCTCAAAAAGAATGGGCCGTCTTCGACCATCTCAAAACGAAATGGCTCGCCCTGCATATTACGCAAAGCACCATCGCGGTATTGCCAACCAGCCTGTGCTAACAAATCACGCGCCTTGCGTAGGTTCTGGCGCAAGCTATCGGGTGAGGCGGTTGAGGGTGCGGCTGGCATTGCATCAAAGACGGCATCCGGTACCCACTTAGGATATTGCGCTTTTAGAGGCTTGAGTAGTTTCAACTCCGCTTCAGTCGGCTTACGGGGGCCATCAAAATTAGCACTCAGATCACTGTTCGTGAAGTAACTATTGATACGGCTATATTGCTCGAAGAAGAGTTGGCGGTTTAACCACTCAAAGTCAAGCGCATATCCCAAGGCTTGTCGCACACGTGGATCCTGAAAAATTGGTCGACGTACATTCATTGCAAAACCTTGCATGCCTGCGCCATTGTGATTGAGAAAAGCCTTCTTCTCTAAGGTGCCATCATTGAATCTGGGGCCCACATAACTCTTAGCCCAATTCTTCGCGCGGTACTCTACCAATGCGTCGAACTCTCCAGCCTTAAATGCTTCTAAACGAACAGCATCATCACTATAAAGTTTGTAGTTCACGCGCTCAAAATTGTAAAAACCAACACGAACATTGAGTGGCTTAGCGCCTTGATCAGCCCAGTAATTCGGATTGCGTTTGAAGATCATGGTCTTGCCAGCTTTATAAGACTCAATCACATATGGTCCGCTTGCTATCGGGTGCTCAAAGGTCAACTTATCAAATGCGGTAAAGGTGCCGTCGGGTTTCTTACCCCAGTTGCGAGAGAACACTGGCAAGGTACCTACCATCACTGGTAACTCTGGATTGCGATTCTTAAAGTCAAAACGGATCACACGATCCGAGACGACTACCGCCTGCTTCACATCGGCGTATACCGTTTTAAATTGCGGATTAGCAAGTGAGCTCATCAAAGTATCGAAGCTATGCTTTACATCGCCGGCCAAAATCGGATTGCCATCTGAAAACTTCGCCTCAGGACGAATCCGAAACACCACTGACATCTTGTCAGGCGCTACCGCAATATCTTCCGCAATCAAACCATAGGCACTTGAGACCTCATCAGCACTACCCACTGCCAAAGACTCAAACATCAGCTGAGCGATACCAGGCGCAGTCACGCCACGTAGCGTAAATGGATTGAACTTATCAAAGCTCGTTCGGCGATCGGGGTTAGGTAAAGTTAAGGTGCCGCCCCTTGGCGCTTGGGGGTTAACGTAATCAAAATGGCTAAATCCATCAGCGTATTTGGGTTTGCCATATTGAGCGATCCCCTGCGCACCATGAGCCGAATCAAGCACCACCCCAGCCAGAAGGGCTAAGAGAAGCAAATTGGGGATTTGGCGGATGGCGGGGAGCATGGGCATATATGCAACAATTGTAGATAGCAAATCACATTTGAAGCAAAGGACACTATATGGGCTTTCTCGCTGGCAAAAAAATTCTAATTACCGGCCTTCTTTCTAACCGCTCTATTGCCTATGGCATCGCCAAGGCATGCCACCGCGAAGGGGCTGAATTGGCCTTTACCTACGTTGGTGAACGCTTTAAAGATCGAATTGTCGATTTTGCTAAAGAATTCAATACCGAACTGATTTTTGACTGTGATGTTGGCAGCGATGAGCAGATTTCCGCCCTTTTTAAGGATTTGGCTAAAACTTGGCCGCAGTTTGATGGCTTTGTCCATGCGATTGGCTTTGCGCCACGTGAAGCCATTGCTGGAGACTTTTTAGAAGGTCTTTCTCGTGAAGGCTTCAAAATCGCTCATGACATCTCGGCTTACAGCTTCCCGGCAATGGCAAAAGAAGCTCTCCCAATGTTGCGTGACAAATCTTCTTTATTGACACTGACTTACCTCGGAAGCCTACGTAACGTCCCCAACTACAACACCATGGGTCTTGCTAAGGCCTCACTAGAAGCTTCGGTGCGCTACATCGCTGGCTCAGTTGGACCTAAAGGCATTCGCGCTAATGGCATCTCTGCTGGCCCGATTAAAACTCTAGCTGCTGCTGGAATTAAAGGCTTTGGCAAGATTTTGGAAGCAGTTGAACAAACTGCCCCAATGCGTCGTAATGTCACAATTGATGATGTGGGTAACACTGCTGCTTTCTTATTGTCTGACTTAGCTAACGGCATCACCGCTGAAATCATTTATGTCGATAACGGCTTTAGCCAAGTTGTTGGCGGCATGGAAGAAGTTTGAGCGTTCCACTGCACGAGGCCCTGAAGTTTTGGGCCAAGCTAGGCTTTATTAGTTTTGGTGGGCCAGCGGGACAAATCGCAGTCCTGCATCAAGAGCTTGTTGAAAAACGTCGCTGGATTTCTGAGCGGCGTTTTTTACATGCACTCAACTATTGCATGTTACTGCCGGGACCTGAGGCGCAGCAGTTAGTCACTTATATCGGTTGGCTGATGCATCGCACCTGGGGTGGTGTTTTAGCGGGCACCCTATTTGTTCTGCCCTCGCTGTTTATATTGATCGGCTTATCTTGGGTCTATCTCACCTTTGGCCAAGTTCCTTGGATTGCCGCCATCTTTTTTGGCATCAAACCTGCCGTCACTGCGATCGTACTTCACGCAGCAGTGCGTATTGGTAAACGCACGCTTCACAATCAAGCACTGCGTTGGATTGCGCTCGGATCTTTCCTGGCGATCTTTATTTTCAACCTCGCATTTCCGCTGATTGTTATTTGTGCTGCCTTGATCGGCATTTGGGGCGGCAGACGCTACCCAGAATATTTTCAGCAAATTGCCGCTCACGATCAATCCACAGGAGCGCACGCTCCCGCTGTGATTGATGATCACACCCCTACTCCAGAACACGCCAAGTTCTCTAAAAAGAAACTGGTGCTACATAGCTCAGTTGTTCTCGTACTCTGGTTAATTCCATTTATTGCCTTGGCTCTGATCTTTGGCTGGAAAACGCTGTACCCGCAAATTGCCTGGTTCTTTACTAAAGCCGCCTTCCTCACCTTTGGTGGCGCTTATGCAGTTCTGCCCTACGTCTACCAAGGCGCAGTAGATCAATTTCAATGGCTCAGTGCTGGTCAAATGATGGATGGTTTAGCTCTCGGGGAAACTACTCCAGGACCGCTCATTATGGTGGTGGCTTTTGTTGGATATCTTGCTGGCCATATTCAACATCTGATTGGGAATAGCAATCCGTTTTGGTTTGGAGTGCTTGGAGCCTGTGTTGCCACTTGGTTTACTTTTTTACCGTCTTTTTTCCTGGTACTAGTTGGTGGTCCACTCATTGAATCAACGCATGGCAAGCTGAGCTTCACTGCGCCCCTGACCGCTATCTCTGCAGCAGTGGTTGGCGTCATCGCCAATCTGGGTCTGTTCTTTGCGTATCACGTCTTTTTTCCACATGGTCTTGGTGGCTCAATCTCATGGATTTCGATTGTGATTAGCCTACTTGCAGGTTTAGCACTCTTTAGATACCAAAAAGGAGTGATTAGCGTGTTGATCGGTTCAGCCCTAGCTGGGCTTTTAAGTTATTTACTGACTACTTTATTGATCTAGCAAGGCTGTATTGGGGGCTGAAATTGGCATAATGGAACTTATGCGAATCGAACCCCAAACCATCACCCACCTCCAAGAATGGCTCGGTAAAACTGAGACCCTTCAAGACATCGTTACTGCAGCACCTGTCAGAGCTTTATCAGCCACGCTTGATCGACCTGATCCCGCTCCGAATGACGGAACCTTTCTTCCGGAGTTGTGGCATTGGCTTTATTTCTTGCCGTGCGCCCTTCAATCAGAAATCGGTCCCGATGGTCACCCAAAGCGTGGTGGCTTTTTGCCCCCTGTACCATTGCCGCGTCGCATGTGGGCCGGCAGTCGAGTTGAATGGTTAACCCCTCTAGCAGTCGGCGATGAAATCGAACGCGTCTCCAAAATTGAATCCGTTACCCACAAAGCGGGTCGCACTGGTGATCTCATCTTTGTATTGGTCAAACATACTATCTCCAATCAAAATGGCTTAGCTTTAGTTGAAGAGCATGACATTGTGTATCGCGATGCTCCGGGACCAGACGATAAGCCAGTTGCACCAACCCCAGCTCCTACGGGAGCCACTTGGTCCAAAACAATTACTCCCGATGATGTTTTGTTATTTCGTTACTCCGCACTGACCTTTAATGGCCATCGCATTCATTACGATCGTAAATACGTTACTGAAGTAGAAGGCTACCCCGGCTTAATTGTTCACGGTCCTTTAATTGCAACTTTATTAGTCGATCTTGTGCGTCAGAGTATTTCGGGTTGTAAGTTAAAGAGCTTTGAGTTTCGTGCCATACGCCCAACCTTTGATATCAATCCATTTAAGGTTAGCGCTAAGCCCGATCTTGAGAAAGACCCCTCTGGAAAAACAATCTCCATTTGGGCTGAAGATCATGAGGGCTGGCTCACCATGCAAGCCACCGCAGTTCTCGTATAGGAAATGTTTTTGTTATGACTACCCCACACTTATCTAAAGCCTTAGCAACATTTGCTTCCGAATTAAAGCTGAGTGATATCCCCGAAGAGGTGCTTGCACGCACCGAAGATTTACTGGTAGATTGGTTTGGATCTGCGATTGCGGGTAAGGGTTCACGCCCAGTCGAAACGATTACGCAGTTTGCACAAAACATGGGTGGCTTTAATACGGCCAATCCTGGTTCTGCTGAAATTCTGATTAGCCGCAAGAGCACAAGCCCTTTTTTGGCAGCACTAGCGAATGCCGCTGCTTCACATGTAGCCGAGCAAGATGATGTCCATAATGGCTCTGTCTTTCATCCAGCTACTGTGGTGTTTCCTGCAGCATTAGCAACAGCACAAACGATTGGTGCATCGGGCGAAGATCTTCTGGTGGCTGCTGTTGCTGGCTATGAAGTCGGTATTCGGGTTGGCGAATTTCTAGGTCGCTCACACTATAAGACATTTCATACTACGGGTACTGCCGGTACCTTAGCTGCTGCCGCTGCAGTAGGTCATCTACTTAAACTCAGCCCCACTCAAATGCTGCACGCCTTCGGTTCAGCCGGCACCCAATCGGCTGGTCTTTGGGAGTTTTTACGCGATGCTGCTGACTCTAAACAATTGCATACTGCGCACGCTGCCGCTACTGGTTTGATGTCAGCCTACCTAGCGCAATCTGGCTTTACTGGTGCTGAACATATTTTGGAAGGCAAGCAAGGTTTAGCGGCTGGTATGTCAAGCGATGCAGATCCTAGTAGGCTGGTTGATCGATTGGGTAGTCGCTGGACTATTGCTGAGACGAGCTTTAAATATCACGCCTCATGTCGTCACACCCACCCTGCCGCAGATGCCTTGTTACAAGTGATGTTGGCACATCAACTCAAGCCTAGTGATATTGCTAAAGTGGAAACTTTAGTTCATCAAGGTGCAATTGATGTACTTGGACCGGTGACTGATCCCGCAACTGTGCACCAATCGAAGTTCTCCATGGGGACTGTATTAGCCTTAATTGCGCACTATCAATTTGCAGGCCTGCAAGAATTTGATCAGCACTTTCATGATCAAGCCATTTGTGCATTCCGTGATCGCGTCACGATGATTCTGGATTCTGAAGTAGATGGCGCCTATCCTCAACGCTGGATTGGCAAAGTCAAAGTCTATTTAAATAGTGGCGAAGTCTTAGAAGGTCGCGTTGACGAACCCAAAGGCGATCCCGGCAATACTCTCAGTCGCACTGAAATTACCGATAAGGCTATGCGCCTTGCTGCATTTAGTGGCGGCGCAAGCCCAACTGAGATGAGCGCTGCAATTGAACGCTTGTGGAATATCCGCAAGGAGTCCAAGATAGGTATGTTGATCTCCTAAATTTCTGCCTCATATTTAAAAAGCCACATACATGAATCCACTTGATACGCCTATTGGCTTTAGTAGTACTTTTTTATTCGTCCCGGGGACGCGTCCAGAACGATTTGCTAAAGCACTCGATAGTGGTGCCGATGGCGTCATCATCGATTTAGAGGATGCAGTTGCCCACGAAGATAAAGAATCTGCCCGAGCTGCAATACGGGCGGCTTGGCCTTCGTTTACTGTAGAGCAAAAGAGGCGTTTGATTATTCGCTCAAATTCTCCTGGCAGTCATTTTTATGCGGCAGACCTGATTTTGGTCCAAGAGTTAGATGCAGCTTGCTTACTCATTCCAAAAAGTGAGTCTCTCGATCAAATCAATGGTGCAGCACAAATTCTGCCAAACACAGCCATTATTCCGATGATTGAGACTGCCATCGGTCTTGATCGCCTTAATGAAATCGCAACTTCTGAACAAGTCTTGCGCTTAGCCCTAGGCAACATTGATTTGCAAGCGGACCTAGGCATGGTCTGTGACGCGCAAGAAACTGAACTGCAAACTGCGCGCTTTCAGATTGTGTTGGCCTCACGTTTAGCCCAAATTGCCCCTCCAATTGATGGGGTTACCCCATCTACTGACAATATAGAGCGCATCACAGATGATGCAGAGCGCGCCAAAAGAATGGGCTTTGGTGGCAAGTTATGTATTCATCCAAAACAGGTCTCCCTAGTGAAGGATTCCTTTATGCCTACTGCTTCAGAGGTATCTTGGGCTCAGCGGGTCATCGAGGCCGACAAGGCATCTAAAGGTGGCGCCGTGAAACTAGATGGCCGCATGATTGACCGTCCAGTTGTTCTACTGGCCCAAAGAACTTTGGCAATTGCTGGTAAACCCTAAGGTCGATGGTATTTAATAGTGGCAAAATTAGTTCGCATCACACATTAACGGAGACTTAAATGAAATTAAAGAAAACCCTCTTTGCTGGAATTGCTGCAGTTGTCAGCGCCGGCACTTTATTGGGCAGCAATATTGCATCCGCCCAAAAAGATTGGCCAACGAAATCCATTTCCCTGGTTGTTCCTTTTGCAGCCGGCGGACCAACTGATTCAATCGCACGCTTAATTGCAGTGCCAATGGGCCAGTCCTTAGGTCAAACAGTCGTAGTTGAGAACGTTCCTGGTGCGGGTGGCACGATTGCCTCTACTAAGGTTGCACGTGCAGCTCCAGATGGCTACACAATCTACATTCACCACATGGGCATGGCGACTGCACAAGCCCTGTACGACAAATTGCCGTATGACCCGATGACTAGCTTTGAGTACATCGGCCAAGTTGCTGACGTACCAATGGTCTTGCTGGGTAAGAAAGATTTGCCAGCCAACAACTTTAAAGAACTTGAGGCTTACATCAAAGCTAACGGCTCAAAAGTAACTATGGCCAATGCTGGTCCAGGCGCCGTTTCACAGCTGTGCGGCCTATTGTTTCAAAGCCGTATGGGCGTTCGCTTGACCAACATTCCTTACAAAGGAACTGGTCCTGCTTTAACTGACCTCCTGGGTGGTCAAGTTGACCTCTTGTGCGACCAGACAACACAAACTATTCCTTACATTAAGGATGGTCGTGTGAAGGCATTTGGTACTACAACTATGAAGCGTTTGCCTGCAATTCCTAACGTTCCTACTCTGAACGAACAAGGCCTCAAAGGCTTTGAAGTTAAGGTATGGCACGGTGTGTATGCTCCAAAAGGTACTCCAAAACCAGTTCTGGACAAAATCAATGCTGCCCTGAAGAAGGCATTGACTAATCCTGATGTGAAGAAGCGCTTGGATGATGCCAACATTGATATCGTGTCAATGGATAAAGTGTCTGCCAATGGCCTCAAGGATCACCTCGAAAAAGAAATCAACGTCTGGGGTCCAGTCATTCGTAAAGCCAATATTCCAGATTAATTCCGGAACAGCGGTAAACAAAAAAGCCAGCGAATCTCTGCTGGCTTTTTTGTTACCTCACAATAACTGATGCGCTGATCTAATCAGCTAATTAACTAACTTACTACTTAACCTGCCCTGAATAAATAGTCTGACTGAGCCCTCTCACGACGCTTCTGATAAATTGCATTCGGGATTGCTAGCAAGGCCCAAATAGCTAAGAAGGGATCCAAGAGATAGTCCCAGAGGTTAGCAGACTCATGCCAATGGGCTGCCCAGGTAATGATCGCAAAGGATATGATCCAAACGCCCTTAGTCCAGCCAGCAAGGCCGCAAACCATAGCAAAGAAGATGGTAGCAATTAAAAGGCCAATGGAGCCGTAACCCCAAGCATAGGGATCGAGCATCCCAAGGCCTAGCGCCAAGGGATAAAACGCAATCGCAATCAATGCCACTGCTACTTTAAATCCCAGCGGCGTCTTTTTGGCAAAAGGTAGAACGGAACTCCACAGTAACAACATGGTCACGATACTCAGCTCACCCGTAACACCTCGAACATACGCAGATAAAGGCAATTCCAGCGATATTCCTATTGGCCAGAAAAATAGATTGGCCAGTAACAAGACTGCAAGGATACGAATTGCAAATGGAATTTCTTTTGAAGAAAGTTTTTGCGAGAGAATAATCAGCACTACCGCACAAGTAAGCGACATCTCTAGAAGAGCGATGTGCTGCAAGTAAGAAGTCATCATTGCACTTCCTTTTCTTTCAGACTACTAA
>JBEGUE010000140.1:0-4054 GCA_041179045.1 Pseudomonadota bacterium | reverse complement strand
GGCCCCAGTCTTTGGAGTGCCGTAGTGATTGGAACCAGAACAATGTCACAGCTACCGTTGAGCAATTCATAAAGAGTGGCTAAGCGTTCTGAAACCAAATCCTGGTGTGGCGAGAAATGATCGTACGGCAGGATCTCCCAGTCAGGCAGTAGGCGTGTTTTGAGTTGCGGTGCAAAAGCCGGAATTTCTTCCAAAAGGCGTTGAGCCTCCTGTGCCTGAGCACAGAAAATGACCATGACTGAGAATTCTGAGCGGTATCTGAGAGCGGATTGGGCGATGAGTGCTGCATCTGATGAGCCAACCAGCCCTGAAAAGGTAAAGCGCTGCCCAGCCCGCGGTGCAGGTATGGGGGGTGCTAGTTTTAATGCATCAGACATCTGTGCTCATTATAGAATCAGGTATGCCCATTGGAAATCATTCTTCCTCGTCCTTGCCTCAATGCCATGCTTTGTTACCTACAGCAGGCACGGGATCTCGGCTTGGGGGAGTTCTGCCCAAGCAGTATCAGGAGTTAGCAGGAAAGCCGATGCTAGCCTTTGCTCTGGATGCTTTCATTAATACTCCGGAGATGGCTTCTATTTGGGTGGGGGTGAGCCCTAGTTTTATTGCTGATCCCATCCTAGAGGCGCTTTCCAGTGAATACCCCTCAGTACGGTTTACTCCAAGCGGTGGACCAACCCGCCAAGAAACTGTCTTGAGTACTCTGGAAGAGATGCTTAGAGAGGGAATTCCTGAGAGCGATTGGGTTTTGGTTCATGATGCTGCTAGGCCAGGAATCACACCTCAACTGATTCAAAAACTCATTCTTGCTGTTAATCAAGAAGGTGAGGGTGGCTTATTGGCAATGCCACTAGCTGATACTCTCAAGATGGCTGATGCTAGCTCCGCGATTGCTGGCAATCCCAGCCGAGCCTTGAAAACGATATCCCGAGACCATCTATGGCAGGCCCAAACCCCCCAGATGTTTGGTTTAAAGCAGCTGCATGATGCTATTGAAGAGGGCATTCGTTTAGAGGCTGATATTACAGATGAGGCTAGCGCCATGGAGCTTGCCGGCAAAAGTCCCTTATTAATTGAAGGCGCGACTCGCAACTTCAAGGTAACCCATCCAGCAGATTGGGACTTGATGCAAACCCTCTTGCGAACCTATATAAACTAAACGTCCAGAGAGCGTTCAGAACCCCATGACACCCATTACACCCCATATTCCTCAATTTCGAATCGGCCAAGGATATGACGTTCATGCCTTAGTAGAGGGTCGCAAGCTGATTCTAGGTGGGGTTCATGTGCCCAATGAAAAGGGCTTGTTGGGACATTCAGATGCAGATGCCTTATTGCATGCTTTAACGGATGCTTTACTAGGCGCTGCAGGCTTGAATGATATTGGTCAGCTATTTCCGGATACAGATCCGCAGTTCAAGGATATGGATAGCCGCATTTTGCTCAGAGCAGCCTTGCAAAAGATCCAAGCGGCTGGGTTTCATGTGGGTAATGTGGATGCAACGGTTATTTGTCAAAAACCTAAATTAGCTACTTTCTTGCCAGAAATGGTTCGCAATATTGCAGCAGATTTGCTGGTTACGCCTAGCCATGTCAACCTCAAAGCGAAAACCAATGAATCTCTCGGGCACCTTGGCAGGGGCGAGGGCATAGCAGTTCATGCGGTGGCTTTGCTCTATAAGGTCTAAATATCCTCCAAAACCGCTAAGCATTGTAGAATTACGGTCTTTAGAGTGAAGCTTCAGCTCGGTAGTGTTTGCGGAATTCGCGCGAGGATGGCGAAATTGGTAGACGCACCAGGTTTAGGTCCTGACGCCAGCAATGGTGTGGGGGTTCGAGTCCCCCTCCTCGCACCACAAGATAGCTACTTGGCTTGGGCTTCACATAATCCGAATTTCAATTAAGAGACGAGAATGGCTGTGCAGATAGAAAATTTAGGTCAGTTAGACCGCAAAGTGACCTTAGAATTCGTTCGTGCCGATTTGGCTAAGGCGAGAGAAGACCGTTTGGCTAAATTGGGTAAAACCATGAAAGCACCAGGCTTCCGTCCAGGTAAAGTGCCTAAGACTATGGTTGAAAAGCAATATGGCATGCAAGTCGATTTCGAGCTCCAGTTCGATAAAGCCTCTGAAATGTTCTATGAGCTGTCTCAAAAAGAAAAAATTCTATTAGCTGGTCAACCACGCCTTGATCCTAAATCAGAATTAGATGCAGACAAAATCGTGTTTGACGCCTACTTTGAAGTCTTACCGGAAGTGAAGATCGGTGACATCACTAAAGCGGAAGTAACAAGGTACACAACAGATATCTCTGATGCAGAGATTGATCGTGCGCTTGATGTATTGCGCAAGCAGCAAGTTCATTACCATCCACGTGGCAATGCCGGTGATCATGGTGATGGTGGCACCAATACTGCTGCCCAAGCTGGCGACCAGGTGGTTATTGACTTCGTTGGCAAGATTGATGGTGTTGAATTTGCTGGCGGTAAAGCAGAAAACTTTGAATACGTTCTTGGCGAAGGCCGTATGCTCCCAGAATTTGAAGCAGCTACATTGGGCCTCAAAGCCGGTGATAGCAAGACCTTCCCATTAAGCTTCCCAGCGGATTACCACGGTAAAGATGTTGCCGGTAAAACTGCTGATTTCACTATCACTGTGAAGTCAGTCAACTGGGCGCACCTGCCAGCGATTGATGATGCGTTTGCATTATCCCTAGGCGTTACTGAGGGTGGTGTTGCGAAGATGCGTGAAGAAGTTAAAGAAAATTTAGATCGCGAAACTAAGCGCCGCATTACTTCCTTGTTAAAAGGCGAGGTAATGGAGAAGCTCAATAGCATTTGTGAATTCGATGTACCTAAATCTTTGGTTGCTCAAGAGCAGGAGCGTTTGGTTGAATCTGCTCGCCAAGACTTGGTTCAGCGTGGCATTCCAAATGCGAAAGATGCACCAATTCCAGCTGAGATGTTTGCTGAGCAAGCTATGAAACGCGTACGCCTTGGACTGATCTTGAGCGATTTGGTGAAGCAGCAAAACTTGGCTGCGACTGCAGATCAAATTAAAGCTGAAATTGATGAGCAAGCTGCAACCTATGAGGATCCAAAAGAGGTTGTCCGTTGGTTCTACAGCAATCCTAACCGTCTTAAGGATGTCGAGAACTTGGTTCTTGAAGATAACGTGATGAAGTATTTCACTTCACAAGCTAAAGTGATTGATAAAGCAGTTACTTTTGAAGAACTCAGCAAACTTAACTAAGTCATTAATTAATAAAGGTCTGATCACATGAACCAGAATCATTTCCAGTCTGAGAATTTAGAGCCAAAAGGTTTGGGTTTAGTTCCAATGGTGATTGAAACCTCTGGGCGAGGTGAAAGGGCTTATGACATTTATTCTCGCTTACTGAGAGAGCGTGTAGTTTTCTTGGTTGGCGAAGTAAATGATCAAACTGCCAACTTAGTGATTGCACAGTTGTTATTCCTCGAGAGCGAAAATCCAGATAAAGAAATTTCTCTCTATATCAACTCTCCTGGCGGCTCTGTTTCAGCTGGTCTGGCAATTTACGATACGATGCAATTCATCAAGCCACACGTAAGTACTTTGTGTATGGGTATGGCTGCCAGTATGGGTGCATTCTTATTGTGTGCTGGTGAGAAAGGTAAGCGCTACGCTTTGCCGAATTCTCGTGTGATGATTCATCAGCCATTAGGCGGTGCACGCGGCCAAGCTTCAGACATTGAGATCCAAGCTCGTGAAATTCTCTACCTGCGTGAGCGCTTGAATCAGATTTTGTCTGATCGCACAGGTCAAACAATTGAAACAATTGCTAAAGATACCGATCGCGATAATTTCATGTCAGCAGACCAAGCTCAAGAGTATGGCTTGATCGATAAAGTTATCGATAAGCGTCCTTAATTCGAATTTTTTTAGATAGTTATTTTGAGCGATATCAACACTACTACCAGCGCAGACAAGATTCTGTACTGCTCTTTTTGCGGCAAGAGTCAGCATGAAGTTAAAAAGCTAATTGCTGGCCCATCAGTATTTATTTGCGATGAGTG
>JBEGUE010000139.1:0-2975 GCA_041179045.1 Pseudomonadota bacterium | reverse complement strand
TGGCAGCGCCCAGTAAAGAAGGACAAGAATGCAGTGGTAAAGAAAGTAGCTGCAAAAAAATCCGTGAAGGCTAAAAAATAATGTGCGGAATTGTTGGCGCAGCATCGCGTAAGAATATCGTTGAAGTTTTAATTGAGGGCTTACGTCGTCTTGAGTACCGCGGCTATGATTCTTGTGGCTTTGCTGTAATTAATGGTGATGATGCCAAACATCCGATTGAGCGTGCGCGCACTACTGCTCGTGTCTCTGAGTTAGCTGAGCAGGGTAAAGAATTTCATGGCACCTTAGGGATTGCGCATACTCGCTGGGCAACGCATGGTAAGCCGGATACGCAAAATGCACACCCCCATATTTCTGGTGGTTTGATTGCTGTTGTTCACAACGGAATTATTGAAAATTACGAATCACTGCGTACTGAGCTGAAATCAGCGGGTTATATCTTTACCTCAGAAACAGATACTGAAGTAATTGCGCATTTAATTCATCAAGCTTATGTATCCAGTAAGCAAGTAGATTTAGTTGCTTCAGTCCGCTCTGTATTGCCGCAACTTCATGGTGCTTATGCAATCGGAGTGATTGCACAGGATCGTCCAGATGTTTTAGTTGGGGCGCGGGTGGGGTCACCCTTAGTCGTAGCCCTTGGTGAGAATGAAAACTTCCTCGCATCTGATGCCTTAGCGCTTGCTGGCCGAGCCCACTCTATGATGTATTTGGAAGAGGGTGATGTTGCTGTTCTCAAGGCAGAGAGTGTTGAGATTATTGATCAGGCAGGAAAGACTGTCCAGCGAGAGCAAAAGCCGATGCCTGCTCAGGCTGACTCAGTGGATCTAGGCCCTTATCAGCATTACATGCAAAAAGAGATTTTTGAGCAACCTAGAGCTATTGGTGACACGCTTGCCAATATCGCTAGCTTTGGTCCACAACTCTTTAATGCCGATCCCGAGCAGTGGAAAAAGTTTGATCAAATTTTGATCTTGGCTTGTGGCACTAGTTACTACTCTGCCTGTGTTGCTAAATATTGGTTAGAGGATTTGGCAGGTATTCCGACGCAAGTTGAGATTGCTAGTGAATATCGCTATCGCACAACCGTGCCTAATCCCAATACATTAATTGTGGTGGTCTCCCAGTCTGGAGAGACTGCGGATACTCTGGCGGCATTGCGTCATGCGCAAGCGTTAGGGCATCAATACACTCTCGCGATTTGTAACGTAGCTTCCAGCGCCATGGTTCGTGAAACCAACTGGAGTTTCTTGACCAAGGCTGGCACCGAGATCGGCGTAGCTTCTACTAAAGCATTTACAACTCAGCTAGTTGCCCTTTACCTATTGGCTGTTTCATTGGCTAAGCGCGCAGGAAAAGTAAGTCCCGAACGAGAGAAAGAGCTCTTGCGTGATTTGCGCCATTTGCCTAAAGCTTTGCATGCGGTCTTAGCGCTTGAGCCACAGATCATGGCTTGGAGCGCAGCATTTGCTAAGTGTGAAAATGCTTTATTCCTCGGGCGCGGTATGCACTATCCGATTGCTCTTGAAGGGGCGCTTAAATTAAAAGAGATTTCATATATTCATGCGGAAGCCTATCCAGCAGGTGAGTTAAAGCATGGGCCCCTAGCGCTGGTTACTGAAAAGATGCCAGTAGTCACCGTGGCGCCTAAGGATGACCTGTTGGAAAAGCTTAAATCTAATATGCAAGAAGTTAAGGCTCGTGGCGGCAAGTTGTATGTCTTTGCAGACCACGATACCGATATTACAAGTAGCGAAGGCATCAATGTAATTCGTTTGCCTGAACACTACGGCAATCTCTCACCAATCTTGCATGTCGTTCCCCTTCAACTCCTGGCGTATCACACAGCCTGCGCCCTAGGGACTGATGTCGATAAGCCACGTAACCTCGCAAAGAGCGTGACGGTCGAGTAACTTCTTTAGGGTGGACTCATCCAAAAGCCCTTAGTAGATTTTTTAGACCAGGCGGAAGCTTATTCACTGGTTTTATGCCCTTTAATTTTGTACGGCCTTACAATTAGTACGAACTAGTACTAAAATGGTACGCATACAGACTAAATTGGAACAATGAAATGAATCACCTAACACTTGTTAAGGAGCTGGTTCAGGCATATCAGGCGTTTGAGGCATATTCTGCGGCTCATATCAAAGAGATGAATTTAACTACTACCCAGTTCGATATTGTCGCGACCTTGGGTAATCAGCCACCAATGACTTGCAAAGAACTAGGCGAGAAGACGCTAGTCTCTAAGGGAACGATGACAGGCGTTCTTGAGCGCCTAGAAGCTAAAGGACTCATAGAAAAGTTGATGAATACCGACGATGGTCGAAGCTACAAGATTGGCCTCTCCAAATCAGGTGATAAGTTATTTAAAAAAGTATTTCCGGAGCATGTTGAGTATCTCGGTAAAGCTTTCGGGAGGCTCAGCAAGAAAGAGTTAGAACAAGCAGTAACAGTTTTAAAAGAAGTTAAAACAATTTTTTCAAAGGAAAGATCATGACTAAAGTAGCCGTTGTATTTCATAGTGGTTATGGCCACACAGTTAAACAAGCTGAAGCCCTTGCTAAGGGTGCAAATGGGACATTGATAGCCATTGATGCTGAAGGCAATATCACTGATGCGCAGTGGGAAGTCTTAAATACTGCTGATGCCATCGTCTTTGGTTCCCCAACCTATATGGGCACTGTGAGCTAGCAGTTTAAGAAGTTCGCTGATGCTAGTTCAAAGCAATGGTTTTCACAGCAGTGGAAAGATAAGGTCTTTGGTGGCTTCACTAACTCTGCCACCATGAACGGTGACAAGCATTCCACCTTACATTACTTCTTTACTCTAGCAATGCAGCATTCAGGTGTATGGGTAGGCACTGGTTTGATGCCCTCGAATTCCAAAGCAGCGAAGCGTGACGATGTGAACTATGTTGGTTCATCTGCTGGTGCAATGATGCAAACACCTTCAGATGCAAGTGCTGATGAAGT
>JBEGUE010000138.1:0-13865 GCA_041179045.1 Pseudomonadota bacterium | reverse complement strand
TGATCAGCTTCTTTGAATCGATATCTGCAGTCAGGGAAACAGTGTCACGCGGCCTTGAAACTGCAAGAGCATTTTCAAGAATGGCGACTAATGCATTCGGAATAGATTTTGGCTCCACTAGTAACATCACTTCATCGGAAATATCGTAATGAATATTGAGCTTCACCTCTTTTGTTTCAAAGAGTGCCTGGATACTCGCTTGTGCTTCTTCAATCAATTGCCTGGCAGAGGCAAGTACGGTTTTACTTGGGCGATTAGAAATAAATCTCAACATATCCTGTGAGAGTTTTTCTAAATCTAGTAGTTGCTTGCGCAGGCGCAGGGCAAACTCTTTTGCCATTTCTGGGGCTACTTCATCGTCGCATAGATGGGATGAATAGAGCAGGGCGGTAGCGAGTGGCGTGCGAAATTGATGCGCAATCCCAGCAGCCATCTTGCCCATAGCCGTTAAGCGATTCTCGCGCTGGGTTTCTTGGTGAAGTGCGATGTTGGCGGTAATGTCTTGAATCTGAATAAAGCTTCTAGTGCCTTCATCAATACGAATGACCTGCACCATTTTTTGCGGTGAGCTGCGATCCTCTGCATTGCCAATGAGATATTCACCAGGCGCGATAGAAGCCTGCCAATCGTTTGGCAATTCAAAATGATTGCCAGTACTTAAACTAGGCAAGAACTGTAATACGGCTGGGTTATGAAGAAGAACAATGTTGTTTTCAAGCAGAATCACGCCAGCTGGAATGGCATTTAATAAGATTCCGAGGCGTTGGTTTGACTTTTGAAGCTCTGAACTGAGTTGGTTGATTTTTTCCTGCAGGGCGGCCTGCTGAGTCTCTAATTTTTGAGATTCGGCATAAAAAATAGCAAATGCCTCCTCGAGGTGTTTGGCAGCTAGAGTAGGATCATTCGAAGGGCTTATATTAGGAACTGAGTTGCTCAATTTGCTTAATTAGGTATGTAAATAGATAAAGAGTACTTTTTGTTTTCTGATCCATAAGGCGGCAATTTTTGCCACTTACCGCCATAGAATATCAATATTTAGGGAAAAAAGGCAAAAAGGTTCTATATTTAGTGCTATTATCTTTTGTAGAAATTTGCCTGATCTGACGGAATCGACCCATTGAGCGAAGAAGCACAGCCCGGAATACAGGAAAGCGAAAAGGATGCAGCGGTAGTCAGTATTGGCTCAAAAGCTGCTCCCTCGGCCATTCCAGTGTCAGCCCCACCCAAGGGCAAGGTAAAACTTCCCTCAAAATTGGGTGAATTGCAACAGCGCTTTAACGCGCTAAATTTCCAGCAGCGCCTCATTGTTGCTGCAGCCTTATTCCTATTTATCTCAGTTTTGATCTTTGTCTCGGTATCTGGCCGAAGCAAAGATGACTACCGTGTGCTCTTTTCCAGTATTAATGAGCGCGATGGCGCCGCTATCGTAGCTGCTCTGCAGCAAATGAATGTGCCCTATAAATTTACTGAGGGCGGAGCGGCAATCTTGGTTCCTGAGTCATCAGTCTATGAAACCCGTTTACGCCTTGCTGGACAAGGTCTTCCTAAGGCGGGAAATGTCGGTTTCGAGCTTCTCGAAAACCAAAAGATGGGGACCAGCCAGTTTGTTGAGCAGGTGAATTACCAGCGTGGCCTTGAGGGTGAGTTGGCGCGCAGCATTAGCTCACTGGCGCAAGTTAAATCTGCGCGAGTGATGCTGGCTATTCCCAAGCAAACCGCATTCATGCGCGAACAAGAAAAGCCGACAGCCTCGGTTGTCGTGACCATGCACCCCGGTCGATTCTTAGACTCACAGCAAGTTGCCGCCATTACGAATTTAGTAGGTTCCTCAGTACCTAATCTGGGTCCAGCCAATGTGACTATTGTCGATGCCGAGGGTAGTCTGCTAGCGCCTAATGCCCAACGTTTAATGGGTCTAGATAGTAATCAGCTGAAATACGTAGCAGAGCTTGAAGGGGCATTATCTAAGCGGGTTCAGGCCATCCTAGAGCCGGTGACCGGCAAGGAAAATGTTCGCGCGCAGGTAACTGTAGATATGGATTTTGGTGAGCTTGAGCGTACCGAAGAGACTTTTGGACGCAACTCCCCGCCTAATCAATCCTCGATTCGTAGTCAGCAGACCAATGAAGCAGCTACACCAAGCTCAACGACTTCAGGTGTTCCTGGCGCATTAACTAATCAGCCTCCAGGAGCAGCTCAAGCTCCGATCAATGCGCCTGGTGGTGCCGCAGCAAATACCGGCCCACAAAATCTCAATGCCCCACCAACGAGTTCCAGCTCCTCTTCTAGCAATATTAAAAAAGATGCCACGATTAACTACGAGTTAGATCGCGCAATACAGAGAATTAAATCTGAAAAAGGTCAGGTTAGAAGGGTCTCTGCTGGCGTGGTGGTGAACTACAAGCAACCTACTGGAGTGGATAAAGATGGCAAGCCGCTGAAGCCGGTTCCATACAATGCTAAAGAGTTGGACCAGATTAATAATTTAGCTCGTGATGCGGTTGGATTTAACGAGCGTCGTGGTGATAGCGTCAGCGTTGCGAATATCCCGTTTAAGATTGAAGCTGACATGGAGCCCCCGTTTTATAAGCAAGCGGGTGTGATTGAGCTCAGTAAAGAGTTCTTCAAGTTTGCGATTATTCTGGGATCCCTCGGTATTATTTTCTTCGGGGTCGTAAAGCCTTTACTCTTTCCAAAGAAGATGGACGAAGCCTTGGAAGAGCAGCGTATTGAAGAGGAGTTTGATGAGAAGATGAAGGCTGAGATGGCCCAAATGGATCCGAAAGCTCGCGATAAGCGCCGTATGGAAATGGAATTGCTCAAAGAGCGTCAGCGTATCGCTGAAGAGGAAGAGCGCACCCGTCTTGAGGAAGAGCGTAGCAAGCTTGAAGAGGAGCGCAAGCGTGCTGATGAAGAGAAGAAGCAGGAGTACGATGAGTTGCTCAAGTACGCACAGGAATTTGTGGAGGAAAACCCCAAAGTGGTTTCCTCTATCTTTAAAGAGTGGTTGGCAGATGATGCAGATAAGACTAATACTGCCAATGCCGCCGCGGCAAATGCTGGTTGAGATAAAGAGTAGAGAACATGGCTGACGAAGAAACCGGCGCCCCCAAACAGCTCTCAATTGCTGAAGCTCTTAAAGAGGGCGTCAAAGGCGCTACTCAATCTGGTAATCTGAGTTTTGAAGAACTCGATGGTGCTTCACGCGCTGCCGTAGTCTTGTTGGCGGTTGGTGCTGAATCTGCGGCGAACGTCTTGCGTCAGATGACGCCATTTGAAGTTCAGCGACTGTCTGGAAAGATGGCGGTGGTTCGTTCATTAAGTCGCGATTTAGTCCTACAAGTATTGCGTCAGTTTAAGGATGTCACGGCAAATAATTCGCAGGTGGCATTTGATACTGACTCCTTCATGCAAAACATGCTGACTAAAGCAATGGGTGCTGAAGGTGCGTCTGATTTGCTTGGTCGTCTCGAATCAACCCTCGACATGTCTGGTATTGAAACGCTCAAACGTATGGAATCGGATGTTCTGTACGAGATGATTAAAAACGAGCACCCACAAATTATTGCTACTGTGATGGTGTTCTTGGAGCCTTCTCAAGCCGCATCAGTTCTTAAGTTGTTTGTTGATGATTTGCGTAATGAGTTGATTCTTCGTATTGCCTTGTTAGAGAAAGTCCAACCAGCAGCACTTAAGGAGTTGAACGAAGTTATGTCACGTTCCGCTGGCCCAGATGCCGACTTCCGCAGAAGTACCGTGGGTGGTGTTGTTCCAACCGCAGAAATTCTCAATATGCTCTCTGGTGGTTTGGACAAAGAAGCGCTTACTACCATTCGCAACTTCAATGTGGAATTGGCTGATGCGATTCAAGAGAAGATGTTCGTATTCGAGGATTTCAACGATATCGAAGATCGCTCATTACAGACTCTCTTGTTAGAGGTTCCACAAGAGACTTTGATTGTTGCTCTAAAGGGTGCAAGTCCAAAGTTGCGCGAAAAGCTCTTCAAGAATATGGCCAAGCGCGCCGCCGATGGCGTGCGCGAAGATCTGGAAACTCGTCCACCAGTCAAAGTGCAAGAAGTCGAAGAGATGCAAAAAGAAGTTATTCGAGTTGCACGCACATTGGCTGATGAAGGCCGCATGATCATGGAACGGGGCAAGTCAGCTGATGCCTTCCTCTGATGAGGACTCGTTGCTGACGAGGTGGGAGCCTCCCTCCTTTGATCCTCCAAAGCCCCCAAAACCTCCCAAGGTTGCGCCTATTCATTACCCTACGGTTGAAGAGGTTGAGTCCATTCGCGAGAACGCGTACAAAGAAGCATACGAGCTAGGTTCAAACCAAGGCTTTGTTGAAGGT
Source organism: Pseudomonadota bacterium (assembly GCA_041179045.1). Classification (GTDB taxonomy): domain Bacteria; phylum Pseudomonadota; class Gammaproteobacteria; order Burkholderiales; family Burkholderiaceae; genus Polynucleobacter. Next base: position 9,508 of record JBEGUE010000138.1, on the reverse strand, counting down.
AGGGATGCTGGATATAAAGAGGGTAAAGAGTCTGGGTATCGCGAGGGTTATAAGCAGGGCTATGTTGAGGCTGATGAAGAAACTAAGCGTTTGCAAGATGCCTTAGGTCAATTGCTTGAGGCCATCAATGGAATGCCTGAAGCCATTGCTGAGCCCTTGACTCAGTTGAGTTTTGAGATTGCCTCGCGCCTTACCGCAAACATTTCAATGGAGCGCGCTCCTTTTGTAGCTGCTGTGCAAGAGGCTCTGATGCGCCTGCCACGCCCTGGTGAAAATCTTTACCTACGTTTGCGTGCAGAAGAGGTTGAAACTTGGAAAAAGATTGTAGATGATCCGGGCCTACCATTTGCTTGCACTATCTTGGTGGATGCGGATGTACGCCCTGGGCACGCTTATGTTGAGGTAAGTGGTGCGCGTATCGATGTAGGTCTTGAAGCGCGCTTAGCGCTAGTTAGAAATGCTTTAGGTTTAAATGGATCTGTAGCCGAAATGACTAGTACGAATACAGAAGCTTTGATCGATAGCAGTGTCAAAACGCTTGATGATGAATTTGGCGATGACTCTCATTTGGATCAGCATCTTGATACCCCCGATACTGGTGAAGTGGAAAAAGAGTGAGTCACTTGCAGCCGGCTCAATTAGCAGATCAACTAGAGATGCGTAGGCAGCATCTAGCGCAAACACCCCGCTCAATCCGCGAGGGAAAACTCAAACGTGTTTCAGGGATCGTTCTCGAGGTAGAGGGTTTACCCATGAGTATCGGTACTGGCGCGACCATTCTTTCAGAGCTTGGCGGCAAGACCTACGATGCTGAATGCATTGGCTTTAATGGCGCCATTACCTATCTGATGCCGATTGATACGATGGAAGGAATTTCTCCTGGAGCCTTGGTATATCCAGCAGATACCCCTTTTAATTCTGGATCTGGTTATACCTCCAACACCATTGGCGAGCCATTACCAATTGGAGTGAGTCTGCTTGGGCGCGTAGTCGATGGCTTAGGTCGTCCAATTGATGGCAAGGGCTATGGAGAAAAACAATTCTCCCCATTTATTCAGAGAACCTTAAATCCCTTGGATCGAACTCCCATCCATGAACCGTTGGATGTTGGAATCCAGGCTATTAATGGTTTGTTGACGGTAGGGCGCGGTCAGCGCGTGGGTATTTTTGCAGGCTCAGGTGTTGGTAAAAGTGTTCTGCTGGGCATGCTAGCGCGCAACTGTATTGCTGATGTCATTGTGATTGGCTTGGTGGGTGAGCGCGGTCGTGAGGTTCGTGAATTTTGTGAAGAAACTCTAGGACCTGAGTCATTTCAGCGTGCCGTGGTGGTTGCCGCACCTGCTGATGCTTCACCTTTAGCACGCTCAAAAGGCGCATCGTATGCAACTGATGTGGCAATTTGGTTCAGAGACCAAGGTAAGCATGTTGTATTAATTGTGGATTCTTTAACTCGATACGCCATGGCTTTGAGGGAGATTGGTCTCAGCTTGGGTGAGGCGCCAGTAGCTCGCGGATATCCGCCAAGTGTTTTTGCCAGAATGCCTGAGTTGGTAGAGCGCGTTGGTAATGGTGCTAATCCTGATGGATCGATTACAGCGTTTTACACCGTGCTACTCGAAGGCGACGACACCAATGATCCTGTTGCAGATACCGCTAGAGGAATCTTGGATGGCCACTTCTTCTTATCCAGGGAATTGGCTGATAGCGGCCATTACCCGGCTGTAGATGTAGAAAAGTCGATTTCTCGGGTGATGCCAAAAGTGGCAAGCAAAGACCATTTATTGGCTGCCCGAAAAATGAAGCAGTTGTATAGTCGCTATATGCGCGGCAGAGATTTGGTGTCGATGGGGGCCTATATTGCTGGAACGGACCCGGAGTTAGATGAGGCCCTTAAAGCATGGCCAAAAATCCAGAGCTTTCTCAGACAAGAGTCAGAAGTAGCAATACCCCTCTCAAAAACCTTGGAAGCATTACTAAAAATTAGTCCTGCCAAATGAAGCCCATTGAGCTCCTTTTGCGTTTGGCTAAGATTCGTGAAGATCAAGCAATGGCTCGCGCAAAGAGGGCATCAGGGCAAGTTAACCAAACCATCGCTTTTAAAGATCAAGTCCTTGAATACGCCAAGGATTATGAAAATCAGATGCTAGATGGGGGTAAAACTGGCATTACAGTAGCTTTTATCCAGGACGCCAATGCTTTTAGGGAAAAGCTCATTCAAAGTGCGGTAGAGATGGATGGGCAAATTCAGGGGCTGACCAAGGCTTCAGAAAATACCCTCAAAAATGCTACCCAGGCCCGTATGCGGACCCTTGGGCTCACTAAATTAGTGGATAAGATGCATCAAGAAACCCGAAAAAAACGGGCTAAGGCAGAGATGAATCAGTTTGAAGATAACTATTCCGCAAGGATGAGTCTTCAAACTGGCACGAAAGATGCATAGTAAGTAGTGTTCCTTTTGGAGATGCTATGTCAGGAGTAAGTCAAATTCGGATGCAAGCAGCAGCAAGTCGCTTAAACAGCGATTCTGCGCAGCTAGGCGCTAAGCCTAGCGGCACTGCTTCGCCTGGTGGATTTGAAAACTTTTTAGCGGCCTTGAACCAATCGACTATTACGCGTTTAGATGCCCGTGGTGCAACGGATAAAAAGAGTACCGTTAGTGCTGATCCGAACACCCTAGGTATGCAAAATTTGCCGACTAAGGATTCTCAGGGATCTAAAACTGCAAATAATGCCGATCCAATGCAGTTGCTAATGAGTCAATTAATGGCTCAAACCATGCTAAGTCAAGCGGTAGCGCCACAGAATCAGACTTCAGCTCAGCAAAGTGCCGATACGCAGCAAATGGTCAGCATGCTTAATCCTCAGGCTGGACTCAAGTCTCAGGATTTATTGGGTTTAGGCGGTAATCAAGGAATTGACCCAAAGCAGGCCGCACTAATTACTCAAGCCTTATCCAAGGCTCTCAAAGCTTCAGGGCAGGCTACTGATCAGAATTCTCAGGCTCAAGCACTTGCTCTATTGCAGGCTTTCCAGAGTCAAATGCAGTCTGGACAGACAGGTAACTTAGCTATGACACAGGCTGCTGATCAAGCTAAAGCCCAACTGACTGCGCAAAATGCGGCTCAAATTGCCAGCGCAATACAAACTGCTGCACAAAAGAATGGGATTGAGTTACCTCCTGAGCTGCAGGCTCAGTTAAACGAATTGGTAAATCAAGCAACGCCAGGATCAATCAAGTTGCTTGGGGTAGAGTCTGACGCTAAGGCTAGTGTGGGGCTTGTTAGCACCCAAGCTGGGCAAGTCGACCCTGCAAAAGCGACCACAATTCAGAATTTGACGGACGCTAAAAATCAAAAGATTGCAGATACTGCTGCTCTAGATAAAAATCAAAAGCCAAAAGTGGCTGATAGTTTGACTCCTCTGAGTGTTGGAGAGAAGTCGGCTGCGGCAAAAGCTGCGGCGCTGGAAATCGGGAAGTCTGAAGGCGCTAGTCACGATGCATCAAAAAATGTGCTGACGCAAAGCTTTGACCCAAGCTTAAATCCAGCACAAACTGGCATTTCCCCGCTCGATAGCGGTGTCAATTCACAAAATAGAATAGAAGTAAAAGCTTCCGAGGTTTCCTTGGCTAGCGGGCCCTTGCATGCGGAAATTATGAACTCTGCCAAGTCTGGTGGAGGTCGGATTATGCTAGAACTCACGCCGCCTGAGCAGGGAACTATTCGGATTGACCTCAGGATTAATGCCAGCGGGCAGGCCCATCTGATTGTCGAGGGCGCAAGCGATGCCACTAAAGCAAGACTGGATCAGGGCGGTCAAAACTTAAAGAATGAATTCTCTCAAATGGGCTTAAATCTATCTTTAGATTTAAGGCAGGGGAATCAATCCCAGCAGGCCAGCCAGCAAGGCTTTGGAAATGCCCGTCAAGGCACTTATTCGGGGCTAGCCCCAGTTTCTCAAAACTCAGCGTCTTCATTATTGATGGGTTCCGCCAGATCAGGTGATAATAGGGAAAGTAGCAATACAGTTCACCTGTATGCTTGATATTACTGAGTAAAGAGGAACACAGCGATGGCTGATGAAGAGCGTATTGAACCAACCTTAGATCCAAATGCCGCAGCTCCAGCTGCTGCTGCTCCTGGCACCTCTAGCGATGCTGCAGGTGCAGCGGTACCAGAGAAGCCTAAAAGCAAAAAAACACTGTTCATCATTATTGGTTTAGTGGTTATTATCGCCGGCGCAGTTGGTGGTTACATGTATATGCAAAGCTCTGCTGAAGCTAGAAAGCTTGCAGAGGCAGAAGCAAAGCGCCCTGAAAACATTCTGAAGAAACAATTGATGGAGCGTAAAGAAAACGCGCCGCCAATTTATATTCCGCTGGATGAAATGGTGGTGAATCTTCCTGGTCGCGGCGGTGAACATTATTTGCAGGCAAAGATCGTCCTCAGAACAAATGATTCAGGCACTGAAAGCAAGATTAAGAATTTTATGCCAGTGATTCGGGACAAAATCATTACAGTGCTGTCATCACGTCAAATGCAAGAATTAGCGACAGTGGAAGGTAAAGTCATGATGGCGCGAGAAATCGCACTGGTGATTAACTCTATTATTGCCCCACAGCTCACTGCGATTTACATCTTGCAACAGCAGCCTGGTACTGCTGACATGCAAAACTTAGAGCGTATCGGTGCGGTTCCTAAAGAGACATCCTCTGGCCAAAAAATTACTGGGGAAGCTGCGAGAGCAGCTGCCGAGTTCTGGAATGTCACTGAAATGGATTTGCCAGTGCAAGCTGTGCTGTTCAGTTCTTTTGTGATGCAGTAATCGAACACTCTAGAAAGTCCAATTAGGAAATCATGGCGGCAGAGGAAATCAATGTCGAGATGAACATTGACGCTGAAGATCAGCGTGCAATGTTTGATAAATCGAAGATCATTGCTCGGCGCCGCATGCCGACTTTGGAGTTGATTCACGAGCGTTTCAGTCGTGCAGTTCGACTCACACTCTTTAATATGATCCGTGCACCCATCGAGGTGCAGATGCATCTTCCGGTGGTAAAGAGTTATCAAAAATTCGTAGATGAGTTTCCAGAGCGTACCAATATTAATATTGTTGGCATCCGTCCACTGCGTGGCGTAGGTTGTTGGATTGTGGATCCAGGTGTGGTTTACATCGCGATTGACAATATGTTTGGTGGCGAAGGCCGTTTAGCGCCGCGTCTGAATTTACGCGAATACACTGCAACCGAGTTGCGTATTATTCGTCGCTTGGTTGATGCATTCCTGAGTGAATACGAAAAAGCGTGGAAATCTGTTTATGAAATTAAGTTTGATTTCATGAGACAGGAAACCAACTTTGGTTTTGCCAAGATTACCTCTCCAGGCGAGATGGTGTTGCATTCTAAATTCACTATCGAGATTAATGGCCGCCCTGGCGATATTGATCTTTGTATTCCATTCTGGGTATTAGAGCCAGTTAAGAGTATTTTGTACAACAATATGCAGGGCTTTGCGACTGAACCAGATCAGCATTGGACTGACTTGCTCAATGATCAAGTTCATGAAGCGCCTGTAACGGCTGTAGCCGTATTGGCGCGCAAGCAAATGTTACTCCGTGAAATTACATCTCTCTCGGTTGGCGACATTATCCCAATCGAGATTAATGATCCTGTGACTGTCTATGTTGATGGTTTGCCGGTCATTAAGGGGCAATACGGCACAAAAGATGGTCGCTACTCAGTAAAAGTCAGCACTATTCAGCATCCAGCAGAATTCCTCAAGAGCCCCTTGGAGAGCGCTCGCCTCGGCCCAAGCATGATGCGCAGCGCTGAAAAAGGTGAGCTTTATGAGCAGCTTCCAGAGGCCGCCCAGAGTCATGTTGAAGCGCCGGTAAGTGCAGCCGCAAGCGATACAATCAGTACAGTTGCAGACGGCCTAGTACCAGATGGTCAATGAAGTGCAAAAAAGTAAAGAATAAGGAAATACCATGGCTGAAAACGATAACGATTTAGCAAAATCACTGACTAGTGCCGATGTATCTGGTTCATTGCGAAAAGCTACCTTTAATAATTTAGAGGAAGGCGCGAGAACCAATCCTGACTTCAATGAAATTGATCTAGTGATGGATGTACCCGTTCAGGTGACGGTTGAGTTAGGCCGCGCCAAAATGCAAATTCGTAATTTGCTTAATCTCACGTACGGATCTGTTATTGAGTTGGACATCTTGGCAGGCGAGCCACTTGAAGTGGTTGTGAATGGATGCCTAGTAGCTCAGGGTGAGGTGGTGATCGTTAATGACCGTTACGGTATTCGCTTGACCGATATCGTAACCCCCGCAGAGCGTCTGCGTAAGATTAATCGTTAATTTGATATGGGCACCTCGGTAGGGGGTATGTTGCTCTTCTCATTTATCTGGCTTGCTCTAGCAGCTGCACTGATTTGGGTGGTGGCTTTTCTAGTAAAGCGCGACTCCGCAATTCGGGCCAGCAATCCCCATGTGATGATTTTGGCTCAACAGGCATTGGGACCTCGCGAGCGGGTGATTGTGATTAATGTCTTAAATCGAATTTTGGTTGTGGGGCATACGCCAAGCCAGATTACCTTATTAACTGAGTTAGAGCCTGAGGATGTTGCTAATCTGAAGCCTCAAGTTGCCAGCGCGGATTTTGCAAATAATTTACGGCAATTTGTAAAAAGAAAATTAGGATGAGACGCAAAATACTTTGGACCTCTTTTGGAATTACAGCCCTGATTGGGCTGTTTCCATTATTTGCTTGGGCGCAAACGCTGCCACTCGTCACTGCTAAAGCCAGTGGTGGTGGAACAATTTATGCAGTCCCAGTAGAAACCATATTAGCGCTCACGGCATTAAGTTTTTTGCCTGCCGCATTGGTATTGATGACGAGCTTTACACGAATTTTGATTGTTTTTTCTTTGTTGCGTCAGGCCTTAGGTCTAACAACCATGCCACCGAACATTGTATTAATCGGACTCTCTTTTTTCTTGACACTCTTCATCATGAATCCGGTGTTTGATTCAATATACAAAGACGCATATCAACCCTATACCGCTGGCAAGATGGGTTTCCCGCAGGCGGTAGAGGTGGGCGCTAAGCCCTTAAAAGAATTCATGCTTAAGCAAACTCGCAGAGATGATCTCAATTTGTTTGCAAAGATGTATGGAAAAGAAATTGCTACTCGCGATGACGTACCTTTTACGGTATTGATTCCTGCGTTTGCCATCTCTGAAATCAAGACTGGGTTCTTGATCGGATTTGTTATTTTCTTGCCCTTCCTGGTGATTGATTTTGCAGTTGCGAGTATTTTGACATCCCTAGGTATGGTGATGGTTTCGCCAATGATGTTCTCATTGCCCTTAAAGTTAATTGTGTTTACTTTGGCTGATGGTTGGGGCTTGCTGTCCACCTCATTAGTACAGAGCTACATTAATTAGTTCTTATGGAAAGCGGTGTAATTTTAGATTTAGTCTATCAGGCTCTCAGAATGGCCGCATTGCTTGCTGGACCGATTTTGATGGCGCTGTTAGTTGTTGGTCTTGTCATTGGTATTTTGCAGGCCGCAACTTCTGTCAATGAATCCACCGTTTCTTTTATTCCTAAACTGATCATATTTGGAGTGGTAGTGATACTAATCGGGCCGGTAAGTCTTGCCTTATTTACTGATTACATGAGAGAGTTGTTCGCACGCATTCCTGGGTTGGTGAATTAATTATGCTCACCATGACTGGCGTTCAAATAGAGCAGTACATGGCTATTTTTATGTTTGCTTCATTACGTGTGTTCGGATTATTTTTAACAGCCCCAATGCTTTCATTTCGCACATTACCGATGCAGTTTCGTTTATTTATTGCATTGGCATTTGGCGTGTATGTCATGCCGATGGTTGCGAATGAAATTATTCCCAGTCCCGGCAGCATTACTTTCTTCGCGTCTGTAATCGAGCTTTGTATTGGAGCATTTATTGGTTTTGCTATTCGAATTGGTTTTATGGTCATTGATGTCGCTTCTGAAGTGCTCTCATTCCAGTCGGGATTCAGTTTTGCCGCTACAAACTTTAGAGATCCCAACCTAGAGTCCGGATTGGTAGGGCAATTACTCGGAATGATTGCTTTGGCATTATCGTTTTCGCTTAATATCCATTTGGTACTCATCGATATTGTGTTGGGTAGCTTTAAAACCATACCCGTTGGTACATGGCCAAGTGCATGGACCGCTTTGGGGGTAGTCGATTTAGTAGCAGCTTCATTTAGGTTGGGCTTAATACTATCCATGCCGGTTTTTCTTGTGTATATGATGTTTAACTTAACGCAAGCATTTTTGGGTAGAACTAGCCCGCAGATGAATTTATTCTCAGTCGGTTTTGCGATCAGTATTCCCTTGGCATTTATGGTCATATTTATGATTCTTCCAGACTTAAAGATTGTTCTGGAACGCTCTCTCGAAAACCCATTGCAACTTATTCGCCAAGGCGTGGAGATTCCCAATGCAAGAAATTAGGTTGATCAAGCCTCTTACATTATTTTGTTTGCTAGCACTTGCTTCCTCTAGTTTTGCTCAGACTTGGCCTGGTAGTTCAGCGCCATCAACTGAGGAGGTGGCGCCTCAAATTATGACGGCGCAAGATAGAGCTCTGCTGAGCCAGAACTCTCTGGATCAGGCTCCTGTGGGCGCTGATGAGTGTGACCTAAGATTTCCTTACCCACCTATCGCGGCCAAAAAAGATCCTTACACTGAAAATGGTCCAGAAATTTGTAAGAGTTTGCAAATTCGTGGTCAGAGAATGCAGTGTGAAATTGATGCGCTAGTAGGTGATAGGTCGGGCGGTCCGACTACCACTGGGGCCAAGATTGAATTGGCCAGTTGGGCTCGTTGTAATTCTAAAGTTGCTGCAATGCTAGTTGCTGGTTACTACATACCTGCCAGTGAAATCGAACGTCGCTTGCAGGTTTGCAGTTCTAATTTTTATGCTGATCCTGGTAAGGCTCCCAAATTAGGTTGGTATCAGCGCTTTTTGAAGTGGTACACCAGCAATGATTTAACTCCGCCACCAAGCGATGCCACTTTAGAGATTTCTATTAAACAATCCACTCCAATTGATAGTCAGCAAGATATGGCGGGATTAATGAAGTGCGATTACATGTTTTCGCGCAGTAAGACCCCATTTATAGATCCGCTTCCTGGCGGTAGCCAGCAAGATATTGCTCCTTCAGAAGTGGCGCCAAAAAAGCCTGTACGTAAAAAATCTACAGTGAACTAGCCTAAATAAGCTAAATAAGCGTGATTACTGCTGCGGCAGAAGTTTAAAAATAAACACAATAATTATTAATGCCGTAAGGGTAGTTATGAATAAACAGACTAAAACCACACTTTTTGCCGCATTGGCACTATCAATGTTGTTCGTGAGCACTTCTATGGCGAGCGATCCACAGGTGGCAACTGATGCAGCGCCAGCGGCTAAGGCGAAGCCTGCCCCAACAGCTGTCGCCTCTTC
>JBEGUE010000137.1:0-3261 GCA_041179045.1 Pseudomonadota bacterium | reverse complement strand
ACCACCAGTCGGCTCATCAATCATCACCGCAACCACAATGCGTGGCGCACTAATCGGTGCCAGTCCTGCAAAGTAAGCGCGATACTTATTACCGTAGCCCTTGCCCACTAATTTATGGGCTGTACCCGTTTTTCCACCAACCCGATAGCCTTCGGCCTGTGCTTTGATCGCAGTACCTCCAGGCTCGGTTACCGACTCCATCATGCTGCGCATTTCAATAGCCGTCTTAGCAGAAATAACATGTGTACCGGGTTTAAATTCTGGACTGCGCTCAATTGTGAGCGGCACCAATTCGCCATCACGAGCAAAGATGGTGTATGCACGAGCCACCTGGAAGAGTGAGCCTGAAATGCCGTAACCAAATGCAATTCGAGCTTGATCTGTTGGCATCCATTTTTTATAGGGATGGACTGTACCCGCTACAGCACCAGGGAAACCAATCTTTGGCGCCTGACCTAAGCCAACGGATGTATAGAAATTCCACATCTCTTCTGCAGATAAATTATTCATCGCAATTTTGGCCGTACCAATATTGCTTGATTTCTGAATAATTTGAGCAACAGTCAAGTTGCCATAAGGATGGGTATCTGTAATCGGCTTTGGACCAACCAAATATTTGGCGCCAATGACCATATTGGTATTAGGAGCAATAACCCCCTTCTCCAAAGCAATTGCCACTGTTAAGGGCTTCATCGTTGAGCCAGGCTCAAAGGTGTCAGTTAAAACACGATTGCGCAACTGCTCACCCGTCAACTTCTTGCGATCGTTAGGGTTATAGCTTGGGTAATTTGCTAAAGCCAATATCTCACCAGTATGGGTATCGAGCACCACTGCACCACCGGCGCTTGCACGATGTTGCTCAACTGCATTCTTAACAGCGTTATAAGCTAAGAACTGAATCTTGCTATCAATAGAGAGTTGCAAATCTTTACCATTTTGGGGCAACTGCAGAATTGCAACATCCTCGACCACGCGGCCTAAGCGATCTACAACCACTCTACGCGCCCCTGGGTGCCCAGCCAGGTCTTTTTCTCGAGAGAGCTCCATACCCTCTTGACCACGATCTTCTACATTAGTAAAGCCAACGACATGCGCCATCGCTTCACCTTCTGGATAAAAGCGACGGTATTCATTATTCAAACCAATGCCTGGGATTTCTAATTGCTTAATCTGTTGCGCCACCTCAGGATCTACTTGTCGCTTCAAGAAAATCTGCTTACGCTCTTCTTTTAGCTTTTTGCGCAACTCTGATTCGCTGATCTGTAATAGGCTTGCTAACTTCTGAACCTTATCCGCAGCTAAGTCATCAGGCACAGTATCGTTATAGGCGATCACTGACTTTGCCTCTAAGCTTGTCGCAATCACTTGGCCATTGCGGTCTAATATTTTTCCACGGGAAGCAGGTAGCTCCAGCTCCCGCTGTGTACCGCGTACGCCCTTAGCTTCATAAAACGCATTTCCTGGACCCTGAATCCAGAAAGCACGGATTAGTAACAACATAAATACGAAGAACAACATGAACAGCATGAGGCGTGACCGCCACATCGGCAGACGCAATACTAAGTTGGGCGTAGTTGAAAAACCTACCGGCCTCATCTAGCCTCCTTCAAGTACAAAGTACGTTCTGGAGATATTGGGACCATGCGTAACTGGTTACGAGCAACATCACGAATTCGTGCAGACTTCGATAAGTTGCGCTGTTCATACTCTAAACGTAACCAGTCTTGGTTAAGCTTACGCTCTTCAATTTGTGCACGCTCTAACGAGATAAATAATTTGCGCGCACGCTGCTGAGCTGCTACCAAAGATAGTGCGCAGACTAATAGCAATACCAACAAGGTCAGGGTAGCGCGATTCAAGCTAGCACCCCCGCACGTTTTTCAGCAACGCGCATGATGGCTGAACGAGCACGAGGATTCTCTCGAACTTCCTCATCGCTTGGCTTAACGCGTCCAATAATCTCTAAGGCGCTTTGTGGCAAATCTCGATCGCGGACAGGCAAACCCCGCGGCACCTCAACCTTGGCATGCGCTTGCAAAAACTGCTTCACAATACGATCTTCCAGCGAATGAAAGCTAATCACTGCTAAGCGCGCGCCTGGCTTTAATAAATTGAGTGCCGCTTTTAAGCCCAGCTCTAAATCTTCTAGCTCACGATTAATGAAAATACGTAGTGCCTGGAAAGTTCTCGTGGCTGGGTCCTGCCCAAGCTCTCGTGTGCGAACGACGCTGGCTACTAAGCTTGCTAACTGCAAAGTTGTTTTTGGAGACAAGCCCTCTTCTCGCTTTGCCACAATAGCTTTAGCGATCTGAAATGCAAAACGTTCTTCACCATAAGTCTTAATCACGCGCGTGATGTCCTCTTGTGATGCTTTCTCTAACCATTCTGCCGCCGTCAAACCATGATCGGTATTCATACGCATATCGAGCGGACCATCCTTGCGAAAGGAAAATCCACGATGTGCTTCGTCCACTTGTGGAGAGCTGATTCCAAGATCCAAGAGAATGCCGTCCACGGACTCCGGCTCCGCATACTGATCCATCTGCGCAAAACTGTCGTGCACGATTCTCAAACGCGGGTCGTTGATTTTTTCCGCTACTGCGATTGCATCCAGATCCTTGTCGAATGAAATCATTCGCGCGCTTGGTGGCAATTGTGAGAGCAGTGCTTGTGTATGACCACCACGCCCGAAGGTTCCGTCGATCAAGAGTAGATTTTTTGAAGCTTCGGGAGAGGTGATGCGTGGGCCACTGATCAGCGCCGTCACCGCCTCGGCCAGTAGTACTGGGCGATGAGTTATGTTCATGGCACCCCGTCATCAAAAATTAAATTGCTTCAGGGCTTCAGGCATACCTTGTGCAATGGCAGCCTGTTCTTTTGCAGCGTAAGTAGCGGCGTCCCACAACTCTAGATGACTACCCATACCGAGTAGCATCACTTCCTTTTCAATACCAGCAGCTGATCGCAACTCTGGGCTCACCAAAATTCTTCCCGCGCTATCCAAGTCGACTTCTGCAGCATTACCAAGGAAGATTCGACGCCACCAATGGGCATCCATAGGTAATTGCGCGACACGTGAGCGGAAGGTTTCCCACTCAGGACGGGGGAACAGTAATAGGCATCCATCAGGGTGTTTTGTGAGCGTAATTCGACCCTCACCTTGAACTAACAAGGCGTCACGATGCTTTGCCGGCACAGACATGCGGCCTTTTGCATCTAAATTGAGAGCTGACGCACCTTGAAACACCATTTACCCCACTT
>JBEGUE010000136.1:0-5222 GCA_041179045.1 Pseudomonadota bacterium | reverse complement strand
TCGTATTGCTTAGGCGGGAGATTTCTGGCGATGAGAAGTTGATTGGCCGCCGCTACGAGGTCTGGGGCCGTGTCAGCAAGGGTGCCATCTAGATCAAAAAAGACGCCCTTGTAAGGGCTTGCTAACCCATTACTCATTTACGCACCGCAATCATGTAGTTCACATCTACATCATCTCCCAGGCTGTAGACCTGAGTGATAGGGTTGTAGCTCATGCCCTTCATGCCGATCATCTCGAGTCCTGCTTGACGAGTAAATGCAACTAATTCAGAGGGTTTGATGAATTTAGCGTATTCGTGAGTACCTTTCGGTAGCAGTCGAAGGATGTATTCCGCACCAATAATCGCAAATAAGTAGGATTTGGGGTTACGGTTCAGGGTGCTGAAAAAGAGGGTGCCGCCGGGCTTACAGAGTTTTGCGCAAGCTCGAACCACAGAGGCGGGGTCTGGGACATGCTCCAGCATTTCCATGCAAGTCACAACGTCATATTGTTCCGGCTCTTCCTCGGCTAGCGCTTCAGCTGAAATCGAGCGGTATTTGAGGCTGGCACCTACCTCCAGGGCGTGCAACTCAGCGACTTTGAGGGCTTTTTCAGATAAATCGATGCCGCAGGTATTGGCGCCCGATTGCGCAATAGACTCAGCCAAAATCCCGCCGCCACAACCGACGTCGAGAACTTTCTTGCCCTTCAAATCAACAAAGGATTTGATCCAATTGAGACGCAGGGGATTAATTGCATGCAAAGGCTTGAATTCGCTATTGGGGTCCCACCAGCGATGGGCTAGGGCACTAAATTTGGCGATTTCAGATTGATCGACGTTCATAGGGGTAGGGGCGCGTGAAGCGCGCTAAGGTAAATGAATTACGAATATAGCGGAAATAAAAAAGCCCGGCAGAACCGGGCTTTTTTACAAGTAAAAAGAATTACTTAACTGCAGCTGTACCAACAACTTCGATGTCAGTGCGGCGGTTCTTAGCGCGGCCTTCAGCAGTTGCATTGCTTGCAACTGGATTGCTCTTGCCTTTTGATTCTGTGTAAATACGGCTACCGTCAACACCTTTGCTTACCAAGTAAGCTTTAACGGACTGAGCACGACGCTGGCCGAGAGCCATGTTGTAAGCATCAGTACCAACGCTATCAGTGTTACCAACAGCAATAATTACTTCTAATTTGATCTTGCTTAAGTCTTTAGCGATTTTGTCTAAAGTAGCTTTACCTTCTGCCTTCAATGTTGCTTTGTCGAAGTCATAGAGTGTGTCAGCTTGCAAAGTGATCTTGCTTTGGCTTACACCGGCACCAGCTTTTTTAGGTGTCAAAAAGCCATCGCAACCAGGAGCTGCAGTTGCAGGAGTCCAGTTGTTGTCACGCCAGCACAATGTACCGTCGCCGTTTTTCCAATTCAAGCCAGCGCTGTTTTCCCAGTTATCAGAAGCCATCGCTGCAGAAGCAGAAACAGTAACAACAGAAGCTAACAACACTTTTAGGGTTTTGTTCATTTTTAGTCCTCAAAAATCTCTTTTTTAATTAAAGTCAAACTTAAATGTAATTCGCCCTACTTTGAAGCAAAAAACCGCAAAGCGACACATCTCAATTTCGTACAAACTGACAGAATCTTAGCATAGGGGCTATCAGTCATCAAAATGATATTATTTCTAAATGGAACAAGCCGCTAAAGAAACACTACCAATATCCCTAGAAGACGAAATGCGGCGGTCCTATTTGGACTACGCAATGAGCGTCATTGTCGGCAGAGCCCTGCCAGACGTACGTGACGGCCTCAAGCCGGTTCATCGCCGGGTCTTATTTGCGATGTATGAATTAAACAACGATTGGAACCGAGCTTACAAAAAATCTGCCCGTATAGTTGGCGATGTGATCGGTAAATACCATCCACATGGCGATTCTGCGGTCTATGACACGATTGTTCGTATGGCTCAGGACTTCTCTCTGCGCTATATGCTGGTTGACGGACAGGGTAACTTCGGCTCTGTAGACGGCGATAACGCTGCTGCAATGCGATATACCGAGATTCGTCTTCGTAAGATCGCCCATGAGCTTTTGGCCGACTTGGACAAAGAAACAGTAGATTTTGGGCCAAATTACGACGGTAGCGAGAGAGAACCCCTCATTCTTCCTGCAAAAGTGCCTAATTTGCTGATTAATGGCAGCTCAGGCATTGCCGTGGGCATGGCGACCAATATCCCTCCCCACAACCTAGATGAGGTGGTTACAGCCTGTTTGCACGTTTTACACAACCCAGAGTGCACGATCGATGAGTTAATTGAGATCATTCCGGCACCGGATTTCCCAACCGCCGGCATTATTTATGGGGTTCAAGGGGTTCGTGAGGGTTATCGCACCGGCCGTGGCCGTGTGGTGATGCGCGCTAAAACCCACTTTGAAGACCTCGATAAGGGTGCTCGGCAGGCTATCATCGTGGATGAGTTGCCTTACCAAGTGAATAAAAAGAACTTGCTCGAGCGGATTGCTGAGTTAGTCAACGAGAAAAAAGTAGATGGTATTTCTGATCTGCGCGATGAGTCTGATAAGTCAGGCATGCGCGTGGTGATCGAGCTCAAGCGTGGTGAAGTGCCTGAAGTGGTTCTGAATAATCTATATAAGAGCACTCAGCTGCAAGATAACTTCGGTATGAACATGGTTGCCCTGGTAGATAACCAGCCGCGCCTATTAAATCTGAAGCAAATGCTGGAGTACTTCTTACAGCATCGTCGCGAAGTAGTAACACGTCGCACGATTTTTGAATTACGCAAAGCACGTGAGCGTGGTCATGTCTTAGAAGGTTTGGCAGTTGCCTTGGCAAACATTGATGAATTTATCGCCATCATTAAAGCTGCGGCAAACCCAGTAGTTGCTAAGCAAGAATTAATGAGTAAGCCTTGGGACTCTTCTATGGTGCGCGAGATGTTGGCGCGTGCTGAGACTGATACTCCAGGCGGCCGCAATGCTTACCGTCCTGAAGGTTTGCTGCCAGAGTACGGCATGCAAACTACCGGCCTCTATCGCTTGTCTGACAGCCAAGCACAAGAAATTTTGCAGATGCGTTTACAACGCTTGACTGGCCTTGAGCAAGACAAGATTGTGAATGAGTACAAAGACGTGATGGCAGAGATTTCTGATTTGCTCGACTTACTTGCTAAGCCAGAGCGTGTCACTCAGGTCATTGAGTCTGAGTTGAAAGAAGTACAAGCTGAGTTTGGTGTTGCCGGTGGAGATAGTGGTCGTCGTTCATTTATTGAAATGAATGCCACCGAGTTGTTCACAGAAGATCTGATCACTCCGCAAGATATGGTGGTCACACTTTCTAATACTGGTTACATGAAGAGCCAGCCTCTGAGTGAATACCGTGCGCAAAAACGTGGTGGTCGTGGCAAACAAGCTGCAGCCACTAAGAATGAAGATTGGATTGAAACACTCTTCGTTGCAAATACGCATGACATCATTCTGTGCTTCTCCGATCGTGGACGTATGTACTGGCTCAAAGTGTGGGAAGTTCCACAGGGTAGTCGTAACTCACGCGGTAAGCCAATCGTTAACATGTTCCCACTGATTGAAGGTGAAAAGATTACGGTGATTCTCCCGATTAAGGGGTATCAGGATGACCATTACGTCTTTATGGCAACGAGCCTGGGTACTGTGAAGAAGACACGTTTGTCTGACTTCTCCAATCCACGTAAGGCCGGAATTATTGCTGTCGACTTAAATGAAAACGACTTCCTGGTTGGCGCCGCGATTACTGACGGTCAGCATGATGTGATGTTGTTCTCCGATGCCGGTAAAGCAGTACGCTTTGACGAGAACGATGTGCGTCCAATGGGTCGTACAGCGCGCGGTGTGCGTGGTATGAACTTGGGTGAAGGTCATCAAGTCATCGCTATGTTAGTTGCCCCAGCTGAAGCTGCTGAAGGTGCTGAAGCGGTTGTTGTTGACGCGAATGGCCTTGCTATTCCGAGTAGCGTGTTGACTGCAACGGAAAACGGTTTTGGTAAGCGCACCCCGATTGGTGAATACACCCGTCATGGTCGCGGCACTAAGGGCATGATTGCGATTCAGACAACTGAACGAAACGGAAAAGTAGTTGCCGCCGCCTTGGTCTCCCCTGAAGATCAAATTATGTTGATTACTACTGGCGGTATTTTGGTGCGCACGCGTGTCTCAGAGATTCGTGAGATGGGGCGCGCAACACAAGGCGTCACTTTGATCAACGTTGACGAAGGTACACGTTTGTCTGGCTTGCAGCGTATTGCTGAAAGCGATTCTGATGATGAGAATGATTTGGATGATGTTGAAGAAGGTGAGGGTGGTGATACTTCCGCCGATCCAGCAGTTGATTCCAATTCTGATGAAGCTGGTGATGCCTAATTGGCATTCATACAAGGTTAATTAATTCATCATGACGTTTGACCGCCGCATTTTCAATTTCGCTGCGGGACCTGCTACCTTGCCTGAAGAGGTATTGCAGCAGGCTGCTGCAGAGATGTTGAACTGGCAGGGATTAGGCGCCAGCGTGATGGAGGTCAGTCATCGCGGCAAAGAGTTCATGGCTCTTTATGAGGAAGTGCTGCAAGATTTGCGCACCCTCATGGGTATTCCAGATTCCTATGAAATCTTGATGCTTCAAGGCGGTGGCTTAGGTCAAAACGCTGCCATTCCAATGAACCTGATGCTCTTAGCTAAGAATGGCCCCAAGGCAGATTTTTTAGTCACTGGCGTTTGGTCTGAAAAGTCATTTAAAGAAGCGGAAAAATATGGTGTTGCTCAGCTAGCTGCATCCTCAGCATCTGAAAAATTCAATACGATTCCAGATCGCTCTACTTGGCAACTATCAGATGATGCTGCATACGTTCATTACTGTGCGAATGAAACTATTGGCGGCGTAGAGTTTCCAGATACACCCGATGTCAATGGCAAGCTCTTAGTTGCTGATATTTCTAGCAATATTCTCTCTAGAGAAATCGATGTCACAAAGTGTGGCGTTTGGTTTGGTGGGGCACAGAAAAATATTGGCCCATCCGGTGTAACGATTGTGATCGTACGTAAAGATTTGATGGGGCACAGTATGAAAATTACGCCATCGATTTGGGATTGGTCTAAACAAGCGGCAACCGACTCGATGCTCAATACGCCACCAACTTTTTCAATCTACATGGCTGGGCTGGGTTTTAAGTGGTTACTCAAGCAAGGCGGTGTACAGGCGATCGAGA
>JBEGUE010000135.1:0-8717 GCA_041179045.1 Pseudomonadota bacterium | reverse complement strand
TTGAGTCAAGCAGGCATTCAAGTAGATAGCAGTCTGGGGGTTGCTGTATCGAAGCGAGTTACCTTAGGAGTCGATGGTGAAAACCTGGGTGAAATGCCGCTCCCACAAATCCTGACCTCATGGAGCCGCTTGTATCACCTATTAAAAGAGAATTTTCCAAGCGAGCGTTACTTGCAGGGTAAGAATGTCAAAGTGGTGACACAGGACTCTAATAGCGTTCAGGTCAGCTGCGAAGATGGCAGTACTTATCAGGCAGAGCTTCTGATTGCATCGGATGGCATACGCTCCACAGTCAGATCCCAAGTGGCACCAAACATCCAGCCTGAATACGCGGGATATATTGCTTGGCGTGGTGTGTGTGATGAGAGCAATCTATCAAATTACACCTTGGATACCCTATTTAATTATTTTGGATTCTGCCTACCTAATGGTGAACAGATGCTGGGTTATCCAGTTGCTGGTCCTGGCAATGACACTAGACCTGGAAAACGTCGCTATAACTTTGTTTGGTATCGTCCTGCTTCCGAAGGTGATGAGCTAGTCAAGCTACTGACTGATGCCGATGGTCACCATTATCCGACTGGCATCCCGCCACAAAAAGTCTCATGGAAGCATATTGCCGAAATGCGCTCAATTGCACGCGATATCCTGGCACCGCAATACGCTGAAATTTTAGAAAAAACACCCTCACCTTTTTTGCAGACTATTTATGACGTTCGTTCGGAGCAAATCGTCTTCGGGAGAATCGCCTTAATGGGGGATGCTGCTTTTGTTGGTCGACCCCATGTTGGCATGGGGGTTACTAAAGCAGGTGATGAGGCAATGGTGATTGCACGTCACATCGCGGCCTTAGGGGCAACTCCTGCAGCACTCGAAGCATATAGCAAGGAGCGTCTTGAGTTTGGGCAACAGGTTGTTGCAAGAGCGCAATACTTAGGGCGCTATATGCAAGCACAAGGTAGCAAAGGCAGTAGAGATAACACTAGCCTGCGTAGAAATGCAGATACCGTAATGGCAGAGACAGCCATCGATATCAGTTCTTTGCTGGCGGCTGGAAAAGCAGTGCCAGAGTCACATTAATTAAAACCCGCTGTAGATTTATGTATCACTGGAAGCATTCAGTTAAGATTTATGAAAAACGAAGTAGCCCCATTAATAAACTGCTTTAAATTGAGGAGACAACCATGAAACAAAAATTAACGAATCAAACAAGAAGAAAAATGTTGATCGGCGGAGCTGCAGCTGCAAGTACTCCACTTTGGATGAATGTAGCTAGTGCCCAGTCTGAAACAATTAAGATTGGTTTTCCGACACCACTAACAGGGCCATTTTCTGCAGAGGCACAAGATCAAGTAAAAGCAGCCGAATTAGCCATCAAAGAATTTAATGATGCCGGTGGCTTTAATGGTCGCAAAGCCGAACTGTTGGTTCGTGACGACAAACTCAATCCAGGTGAAGCGGCAACGCGCACTCTCGAGTTGATTGAAAAAGATAAGGTGAATTTTGTTGTTGGCTCACTCTCTGCCGCAACTCAACTCTCTATCAATGCTGTTTGTAAAGAGCGCAAAGTTCTCTTCAATTCAATTAGTCAGTCTGATGCGATTAACGAAGTGAAAGACTGGAGTGTTTACACATTCCACGAGGCACTCAATCCAACGATGACAGCGGGCGCAGTAGCACGCTACTCAATACCCCGTTTCGGGAAGAAAATTGTATTCCTTACCGCTGACTATGCTTATGGCCACGAAATGGTACGTGCCTTTGAGCGTGCAGGCAAGGAAATGGGTGCCACTACATTGGCCGATATTCGCCATCCTCTGGGCGCATCTGATTACTCCGCATTCTTGCCACGCATCAAAGCCTTAAATCCCGATATCTTGGTACTTTGCAATTTTGGTCGTGATCTCGTGAATGCGGCTAAACAATGTACTGACTTTGGATTAAAGTCCAGCATGAAAATTGTGACGCCAGTCTTGCTCTACACTGCACGCCTTGCTGGCGGACCAGAGGCATTTGAAGGCATCATCGGTGGTACTTCTTACTACTGGGGCCTGGAAGACCGCATCCCTACAGCCAAGACCTTCAATGATGCGTTCCGTAAGATGTATAACGGTTCAGTGCCATCGGACTACGGCGCGCTAGGTTACGCTGGTGTGAAAACAGTTCTCGCTGCTGTGAAGAATGCCAAGTCAACCGACACAAATAAGGTAATTACCGCACTAGAAAATCTCAAGTACGACTTTTACAAAGGTCCCGAGTACTATCGCAAGTGCGACCACCAAGCAGTGCAAACAGTCATTATTGTGGAATCTAAATCCAAGAATATGAAGGACAAGTATGACGTCTTTAATATTCTGACGATTGAACCGACTACCGAGAAGAATATGCGTAGTTGCGCAGAGCTAGGCCACAAGGCTTAAATCTGAAATTCCAAGGTAGATCATCTGGTTTGCCTTGAGTACCTCCCCTGACGCGCATAGCTGAAGGGGAGTTTTTCTGAGTATATATATGATGACCGGCCTTACATTTGAACTTCTCTGCATGCAGCTACTCACAGGAATTGCCCTGGGTAGCATTTATGCACTTCTAGCACTGGGTTTATGCCTTATTTTTGGCATGCTCAATGTAGTGAACTTTGCACATGGCGCTTTCTTCATGGTTGGCGCATTTATGGGGGTCTATTTTTTAGGCGTCACAGGAAACTTTTGGTTCAGCTTAATTCTGACACCGCTTGCCACTGGAGCTCTCGGATTATTGACCGAGCGATTCTTGGTGCGCCCACTATACGGTCGAGGTATTGACTACCCCCTGCTGCTCACCTTTGGATTATCTTATGTCCTGATTGAGGCAATGCGCGTTACTTTCGGCATCGAAGGTCTGCCGTCCGTTACTCCTGATGGACTCAAAGGTACCCTAGATGTTGGTATCGGCTTCTTCCCTAAATATCGCCTGTTCCTGATTGCGGCTACAGCTGTCATCATTTTTGCAGTCTGGTTTTTCATTCAAAAGACTCGCTACGGCCTCATCATTAAAGCAGGTGCTGCCGACCAAGAGATCGTCAAGGTACTTGGCGTTGATATTGCAAAGGTTTGGTTAATGGTATTCGGACTGGGCTGTGCGATCGCCGGCCTCTCTGGAATTTTGGCTTCACCTACTCGCTCGGTTAATCCAGAAATGGGCATTCCGATCTTGGCAGAATCCTTTGTTGTCACGGTTGTGGGTGGCATGGGCTCACCAGTCGGCGCCGTTGTCGCAGGTCTATTGGTTGGCGTGGTTTACAGCATGACGTCCTTATTCTTCCCAGACCTTGCAGAACTTTCGATCTTTGTACTGATGGCAGTAGTACTCTTAATTCGCCCACAAGGTTTATTTGGCAAAGCGGGAGCGATGGGTTAAGTCCCCCGAATACTTATGAAATCATTTTTCCAATTCATTGCACGCCACCGGGTGCTAGCAAGCAGTCTCTTCTTGATGGTCTTTCCTTTCATCATGCCGTATGAAGCACTTGCTATCAATATCTTGATCTTTGGCTTATTCGCCATGGGATTCAATCTCTTGTTCGGCTACATGGGACTACTATCCTTCGGACATGCCGCCTTCCTGGGTATCGGCAGCTATTTCACTGGTATTGGGATCGTCCATTACTCCATGCCTTGGGGTGGAGCAATATTGGTAGGTGTCATTGGCGCAGCTATCGGCGGACTGCTTATGGGTTTTCTAGCCATTCGCACTAGAGGCATTTACTTCTCCATGGTGACACTTGCATTGGGTCAAATTGTGTTTTATTGCTTCTACAAGGCTGAGAGCTTGACTGGCGGCGAAAATGGCTTACGAGGCGTCCGCGTTGATAACTTCAACATTCTTGGTATAACGGTGGATTTTCTAAACCCCTTGGTGAAGTACTACATCATTCTCTTTTTTGTAGTGATCGCAATGTGGCTCATTTCCCGAATCTTGAGCTCCCCTCTTGGCGCTGTAATGGAGGCGATTCGTGAGAATGAAAAACGTGCTGCAGCCTGCGGCTTTGATGTCGCCCGTACAAAACTGTTGGTATTTGTGTTGTCAGCTGCAATCTGTGGTTTGGCAGGCTCATTGCGCGCTCTACACCTTTCAATTGTTCCCATCGATTCGCTTCACTACCTCCAATCTGGACAAGCGGTCATGATGAGCATCTTGGGTGGCATGGGTACTTTCTTTGGGCCATTCATTGGTGCCGCTGTCATGCTCTATTTAGAGGATGTGGTCACCACCTTTACCAAGCATTGGATGGCCATTATTGGTCTAGTATTTATGTTCTTCGTTTTGTTCTTCCCCAAAGGAATCTGGGGAACCATCTTGAGCAAGCTAAACCTCAATCAGGATTCGAAATAATGAGTAGCTTAAATCAAACTCCAATTCTAGAAGCCCGTAACGTCAGCAAGAGCTTTGGGAAATTTAAAGCGCTGCAGAATGTCTCAACCACATTTATGCCGGGATCTCTCACAGCGATCATTGGGCCCAATGGTGCAGGTAAAAGCACCTTCTTTAATGTGCTTAGTGGCGCCTTTCCACCCTCTAGCGGTCAAATCTTATTTAACGGCAAAGATATTACTGGCATGCAGCAATATGAGTTTGCCCGCATCGGTATTTCTAAGAGCTTTCAGATTACCAACGTCTTTAAGCAACTCAGCGTTCATGAAAATGTGCGCGTTGCCGCCCAAATGGAAACGGCACGTTATAACTTTTTACGTAATGCACAAAGTTATCCAGAGCCCATTGAGCTTGCGGACCAACTTTTACGTCGCGTCAACTTAGAGCATCTCAGAAATAAGAAAACGGGTGACTTAGCCCATGGTCAACAACGTGCTCTAGAAATTGCCATGGCCCTCGCCTGTAATCCCAGCCTTCTTTTACTAGATGAGCCAACTGCAGGCATGTCTCCTGAGGAAACACTCGTCATGATGGATCTCATTCGCACGCTTGCGAACGAAAGAACAGTTATCTTGGTTGAGCACAAGATGAAACTCATCATGGGTTTATGCAAACGCATCATTGTTCTACACCATGGTGAGTTTTTAGCTGAAGGCACACCAGAGGAAATTCAAAACAACGCAGAGGTACGACGTGTGTACCTAGGTCAAGGTTAAAGAAAGTTTATATATGTTGCGTGTAGAAAATTTAAATGCCTGGTATGACCGCAGCCACGTTCTACAAGGCGTCTCATTAGAAGTCAATAGCGGTGAAATTGTTACCTTAATGGGCCGTAATGGTGCAGGCAAGACTACTACCTTACGCTCACTAATGGGCCTACTATCAAAGAGGGAGGGTAAAGCCTCTATTGATGGCACTTCTTTCTTGGACCTTGCGGCGCATGAGCGCTACCACCTAGGCTTAGCTTATGTTCCAGAGGATAGGCGCATTGTTCCAGGATTGACTGTCAAGGAAAATTTAGAGTTAGGCGTGATTTCTAAAAAAAGTCGTGGGGATATGAGCGCTCTAGTTGATGAAATCGCAGAAACTTTTCCTCGCCTGAAGGAGCGACTACAACAGGATGGCACATCAATGTCCGGTGGGGAGCAGCAGATGCTAGCCATAGCTCGCGCCATGATTGCCAAACCAAAAGTGATCCTATTAGACGAGCCATCAGAAGGGATCATGCCGGTATTGGTAGAAGAAATGTTTGACCTATTTGCCAAACTAAAGCAGCAGGGTTTAACCATTCTCCTCGTAGAGCAAAATGTTCAGCAAGCACTAAAAATCTCTGATCGTGCATATATTCTGGACCAGGGGGAAATTGTTTTCCACGACACCGCTCAAAATCTGCTGAGTAACGACGAGATTCAGCAAAAATACTGCGCTGTTTAATCTTTCAAAGTCTTGCTTAAATTATGCCTATCGAGTGCCCCAATTGGTGCCAAACGCTGGTGGGCACCAAGGTTAACAACCAGGTCATCGTGAGATAGCGCAGTAACTTGCCAATAAACATGTAGATTAAGCATGGAGCCCAAGGCAGCCTAAGCCATCCTGCTGCCAAACACAAGGGATCACCAAAGCCAGGTAACCAAGATAGCAAGAGCATCTTTGGCCCCCGCTCTTCAAGCCAGCGCTGCACTCTGCCATTGCTGGGTCCCTTAAGGGATTCAAAACTGTTGCGGCTAATTAGTCCAAGCCACCAATCCAACATACCGCCTAATGTATTGCCGATAGTGGCAACCACAATGGCAATCCAATATAAATGGGGATTGACTGAAACGTACCCAAACAATATGGGCTCAGAGCCAATGGGCAGTAAGGTCGCGGAGATAAAGGCGCTGATAAATACCGCCGGCAAACCAATCGATGGCATCCCAAAAAAGTCAAAAAATTGACTGAGCATTTGCTCCATTAATTCAGAACTCCGGACAGGATAGCAAGTAAACGCTTGGGCATCCCCTAAGTATGCCCGAATAGGCATCCAGACTAACCATGCTATGGCATATGGCACCTATTTTGGCTCGCCCGTGATTCTGACTTTTTGCTTAAACTGTAGGGCTTAAAATCGATTAACCTCCCTTACTTTTAGATAGCCATATGAATCACCCGATACCTAAGCCAGACCAATATCAAGACATGCGTGAAGCTTTGCGCGACCTCTGCGGCAGCTTTGACTCTGCTTATTGGCAAAAGGTAGATCACGAGCGCGACTATCCTGAGGCGTTTGTAGATGCCATGGCCAAAGCAGGCTGGCTAGCAGCATTAATTCCTGAGGAATACGGTGGCTCTGGCCTAGGTTTAGCAGAGGCCTCAGTCATCATGGAAGAGATTAATTTTTCCGGCGGCAATGCTGGTTCTTGTCATGGGCAGATGTACAACATGGGCACCTTGTTGCGCCATGGCTCCGACCTTCAGAAAAAACTCTATCTCCCTAAAATCGCTACCGGTGAGTTACGCCTCCAAAGTATGGCAGTGACTGAACCAACTACGGGCACCGACACTACCAAACTCAAAACCACTGCTGTCAAAAAGGGTGACAAGTACATTGTGAATGGCCAGAAGGTGTGGATCTCCCGTATTCAGCATTCTGATTTAATGATTCTGCTAGCGCGTACCACTCCCCTGGCAGATGTGAAGAAAAAATCAGAGGGTATGTCGATTTTTATCGTCAACCTCAAAGACGCTATCGGCAATGGCATGACCATTCAACCGATTGCCAATATGGTCAATCATGAAACCAATGAAGTCTTCTTTGATAACTTAGAGATTCCAGCTGAGAACCTCATTGGTGAAGAAGGTAAAGGCTTTAAGTACATCTTAGATGGTCTCAATGCTGAGCGCGTTCTCATTGCAGCCGAGTGTATTGGTGATGCCTATTGGTTTGTAGATAAAGCACGTCGTTATGCTAATGACCGCGTAGTGTTTGATCGCCCTATTGGTAAGAACCAAGGTATTCAGTTTCCGATTGCCGATGCTTTTATTGAGACCGAGGCAGCCAACCTGATGCGCTTTAAAGCATGTGAACTTTTTGACAACAATCAAGCTTGTGGTGCAGAGTCCAATATGGCGAAGTACTTGGCTGCAAAAGCTTCTTGGGAAGCGGCTAACGTTTGCCTGCAAACGCATGGTGGCTTTGGTTTTGCCAATGAATATGATGTGGAGCGTAAGTTCCGTGAAACCCGCCTCTATCAGGTTGCGCCGATCTCCACGAACTTAATCTACTCCTATGTTGCTGAGCATATTTTGGGTCTGCCACGCTCCTTCTGATGTTGCAGATCATTTGATTGATTTAGTTTTTTAGATAAGTAATGACATGAGTATTCGTCCTTTGGATGGCATCACCGTAGTTTCCCTAGAGCATGCTATTGCCGCTCCTTTTTGCACGCGCCAATTAGCCGATTTAGGTGCGCGCGTGATCAAGGTGGAGAGGCCTGGTGCCGGAGACTTTGCCCGCGCCTATGATGAGCGCGTCAATGGCATGTCCTCTCACTTCACTTGGGTCAATCGCTCCAAAGAAAGCTTGACCTTAGATCTCAAGCAAGAATCTGCGCTAGCAGCATTGAAGATGCTACTCAAGACGGCTGACGTTCTAGTGCAAAACTTGGCGCCAGGTGCAGCAGCACGCATGGGACTCACTGCAGAGCTCTTACAAAAAGATAATCCGGGTTTGATTTTGTGCGACATATCAGGCTATGGAAATAATGGTCCTTATCGCGATAAAAAGGCTTATGACCTATTGATTCAAAGTGAAGCTGGATTCTTATCTGTTACCGGCACCCCAGACACTCCTAGCAAAGCAGGTAACTCCATTGCCGATATTGCCGCAGGCATGTATGCGTACACCAATGTACTGGCAGCACTATTACAACGGGGCAAAACTGGTAAGGGGTCTACGATCGATGTTTCGATGCTCGAGTCTTTGGGTGAATGGATGAGCTATCCCCTCTACTATGCCTATGAGGGTGCAACACCTCCTCCTCGCAATGGTGCATCTCATGCCACGATCTATCCCTACGGGCCATTTAAGGCGGGTGATGGCGGCACGATCATGCTGGGCTTACAAAACGATCGTGAGTGGATTTTATTCTGTGAGATAGTGCTTGAGAATCAGGCTCTCGCCAAAGATGAGCGCTTTGATAAAAACTTCAAGCGCAATGAAAAGCGCGATGAATTACTCTCCATTATTGATGCGTGTTTTAGCAAACTCACTACCGAGCAAGTTATCGCAAAGCTAGATCAAGCCCAAATCGCCAATGCCCGACTCA
>JBEGUE010000134.1:0-11722 GCA_041179045.1 Pseudomonadota bacterium | reverse complement strand
TTGAGATAGAGGGTAGCCAAATGACGCGCACGATCCTGGGAGCCCAGTGCGCCGAATGCCCATGCTAATGAATCCCCACCCTCTTCTTCTTCATAAGAATCTAAGGATGCGAAGCGTGGACCTTCAGGTAACAAAGTACGACTATTAATGCGATGCGCAAGCGTACTATCGCGTCCTTGTAAAAATGCAATTGCTAGGGTAATAGTACTTTGGTAATCCGCAAAGTAATCCAGAAAGAAGTTGACGCTGGCACTACGATTTTCTTCGGGGAGCATCAAGGCTTGGTTCTTAATCCCCAACAAACCCTGCGGAGTAAAAAAACCCAGAACTAAAGCTAAAGCTAAATCGTCCTGGACAGCTTCAAAACCGCGTGAGCGTAAAAAACCAGTGAGATAAGCCGTTGATGGATACGGCGTATTGAGCTGCGTCATCGGCGGAATAAGACTCAGAATCTTCATGCTGCTTGCACCCGCTTATCACCAAGAGATTCCAGCAGCTCTAATTCTTCTGAAGTAAAGCCAGCTTGCTCACGTGCTTCGAAATTAAACGGCCCCCTCAAAGTAGGGGCACGGTATTTTTCAGCTAATTCTCGATAAGTCACAATCGGGGATAAGTTCTCATTAGCACACAGGAAATTAAACCAACGATTGCCAACTAGTACATGACCGATTTCATCGCGAAGAATGATCTCCAAAATTTCTACCGCACGATCATCTTTGATTTGCTTAAATCGATCCCGAATCTCTGGAACCGCATCCAGTCCTCTTGCTTCCATGGTCCTCGGAACCAGCGCCATTCGAGCAATCACTGAATCTGAAGTTCTCTCCACCATCTCCCACAGACTATTGTGCGCCGGGAAATCACCATAGCTAAATCCAAAAGACTGTAAATGGGCGCTGATCAAACTGAAATGGTATGACTCTTCCTTGGCTACCTTGAGCCAGTCCTCGTAATAGGCCTGAGGCATATTTGGGAAACGCCAAATTGCATCTAAGGCTAGATTCATGGCATTAAATTCAATATGCGCCAAGGAGTGCCAAAGAATAGCCCTACCCTCAACCGTATCCATCTTTCTTTTAGGCACAAACTTCGGTGCTACTAAATCCGGCCTCTTGGGTCGGCCAGGTAGATGCAGATTCTGACTATCGAAGTTACCAGAAAGATTGATTGCAATATGCTCAGAAAAGTAATCCTCAAATAAGCTCAATAGTTGGTTCACTTTAGCTTGTGGATTGGTATCTGCCAGTATTGCGAGGGCAGCCTCTCTTAACTCAAGCATGGGTATGGGCCTGTTTTATAGCAGACATGAGCCGCTCATTTCCACGCGGTGGTTAAACTAGCAAAACCATTTACGAGGCGCGGAGTTACATCAATTGATTTCATGTGTACTGCTAGCTTGGTTGTGCTCTAAAAGAGTGGAAAATTGAGGCTAAACGTATGACCATATTGTACGCAGATATGGGCCATACAGCATGCAAACGAGCTGTATTTGCTTTTAATTTATTCCATTGATTGAGTTGATGGCCAACACTTTAGAAAACCCTAAACTCCCACCATATCTGGTGGGATTAGGCTCAAACAAAACCTATTGGGGAGCTAAGCCAAATTTACTGGTTTGAGCCCTATCCCAGTACAGCACACACTCTGGAGGTAAATCTTTTTGTAAAGAAGTTGCGGCGCCTTGTAATAGCGCTCCAGCAGATAGGGTTGGGAGCTGAGATGCCAATGAAGTGATCTTGCCAGAACCGTCTCTGCTCAAAAGATAATCAGGTGTAATTTCGGTAGGATGCATTAGGCCTGCAGAGCCAATTAAATCAGCCAAAGATGCAACCGTATTCTCGTGAAATGCAAATACGCGTTCAGCCTTATCGGGAACCACTAATGCTCTTTGACGACCTAAATCCTGAGTTGCAACACCTGTAGGACACTTATCCGTATGACATGTTCGTGACTGAATGCAGCCCAATGCAAACATAAACCCTCTTGCAGAGTTACACCAATCAGCTCCTAATGCAATAGCTCGAATAATGTCATAGCCAGAAATAATTTTTCCAGAGGCCCCAATCGCAATCTCCTTGCGCTTATTGATTCCAACCAAGGTGTTGTGGACCAATCTAAGTCCATCACGAAGTGGCATCCCTACATGATCTGTAAATTCAACTGGGGCAGCACCAGTACCACCCTCGCTTCCATCAACCACAATGAAGTCGGGACTAATGCCTGTCTCTAGCATCGCCTTAGCGATACCGAAAAACTCCCAGGGCTGGCCAATGCATAATTTAAAGCCAACGGGCTTGCCGCCACTCAACTTACGCAAACGCGCAATGAATTTCATCAACTCTAAAGGAGATGAAAATTCAGCATGATGAGCTGGAGACACGCAGTCCTCACCAATCGGAACACCTCTAGTAGCAGCAATTTCAGCAGTAACTTTAGCGCCAGGCAAGACCCCGCCATGACCTGGCTTAGCGCCCTGAGATAGCTTGATTTCCACCATCTTAATTTGCGGATCGACTACTTGAGCAGTAAATTTTTCCTCCGAAAATCGACCATCCGCGGTGCGACAGCCAAAATATCCAGATCCAATTTCCCAAATAATATCGCCGCCAAACTCTCGATGATATGAAGAAATTGAGCCTTCGCCAGTATCGTGTGCAAATCCACCCAGCTTGGCACCTCTATTTAACGCTCTAATGGCATTTGGTGAAAGCGATCCAAAACTCATCGCAGAAATATTGAATATAGATAAAGAGTAAGGCTGAAGACAGCTTGGACCACCAACTTGAACGCGAAAGGTGCTTGGGTCGGGATGACATGGAGAATTGGAGTGTCCCAACCACTCACCCTCAGAACCATACATAGACTTGATTGAACCAAACCCCCGCTTATCGTTATCTTTTTTAGAACGGCTATAAACCATAGCCCTTTGATTTCTGGAAAAAGGAAGTTTCTCCTCATCATCCTCTAGGAAATATTGACGAATTTCTGGGCGAATATATTCAAGCAAAAAACGCAAATGTCCTATCAGGGGATAGTTTCGCAAGATTGAATGTCGCTTTTGCATTACATCTCTCAAGCCAAGCAGAAATAATGCTACGAAAAAAATAGAGAGGTATGGGCTAAAGGGAAAAGAGAGGATTGCAAATACGACTGTAGAGAGCCAAAAGAAATATCTGGAATAGTGCATTCGAAGTTCCCTCACCTCAATTTTTGATAAACGGAAATTAAAAAATGATGCCTTCTATATCTACAGCAAGATATACAGAATAATGAATTATGTGAGTATAGCTTTTATGTGCTATCGACTGACATGTGGCATTTAAATGAAAAAGTAAGCTTATTTAGCTCAGAATGGGGGCTATACAAAGTAATCGCCCCTTATTAGGCTGTAACTGAAATTGATCCCAGCAACAATATAGCTCGCGCTATTAATAACTTAAGATCTATCGATACACTTTAATTATCGAGATATCTTCTCAAGAAATACGAAAAACTATCCACCAGCAATACCAGACCAATCATAGTCATTAAAATCGTGCTGGTATCTTGCATTTGAAAGAGGCTCATATGAAAAGCGAGCATCTGCCCTAAGCCGCCACCGCCTACTACCCCAAGAACAGTCGCAGCCCTAATATTATTTTCCCAGCGATATAAGGTGTATGAGATCAGTTGCGGCAAAATGCCGGGTAATGTGGCGTATAGGAAAATTTTTAACTCGACAACCCCCATAATGCGCAAAGCATCTCCAGGCTCGGTTGGCGCATTTTCGATTGCATCTGCAAACAATCTCCCCAGCACGCCTGTGGTGTGTAAAGCCAGGGCCAATGTTCCTGCAAATGGGCCAAGACCAACTGATATCAATAACAATGCCGCCCAAACTAGCTCTGGAATTGACCGCAACGCATTTAAGATCCACCGGGTAATAGTGCGAGTGTAAATTGGATCATTAGCATACGTTTTGCTGGCAGGAAGAGCTAAAACTATGCCGAGCAAGGCTGCGATCAGAGTACCTAAAGCTGACATTGCTAAAGTCTCTAATGAGGCCTGGAAAACCTTATTAAGAAAATTACTGCTGAAATTGGGTACGAGCAACTCTCCAAAAAATTTACCCATTAATTCCCAACTACGGAATGACAGTAATTTTGATAGCTGTATATCTAGGGACCAGAAGCTAGCGATGATTAGTAAGCCCATCCCCATCAGCACGATGTAAGGATGAAATGAGAGACGGGGGGACTTTAATTGCATATCAGCTGATTAATTTTCTGAGTTGGGCACTAAACCAGTCTGCCAAAGCGACCAAGATCATGAATGCAATCAAAATAGTCGCCACTTCAGAACCATTAAACATTCTCATGGAGTTATCCATCTGCTGACCCAAACCACCTGCACCAACAAACCCAAGCACTGCAGAGGAGCGAACAGCGCACTCCCAGCGATAAACGGTATAACTCGTTAGCTCACTCGAGTTTTGAGGCAAGACAGCATACAAGAGCGCTTGCATTCGACTCGCTCCATTGCGAAGAAGAGCCTGGCTTGCCTCGTTACCGCCACTTTCTAAGATTTCACCATAAATCTTCCCCAGCATGCCCGCATACGTTAATGCAATTGCCAACACCCCTGCAGCGGGACCAAGGCCCACCACCCTGACAAATACCAGAGCCCACACTATTTCAGGAATACTCCGCATCAAGACCAGCAAAATTCGAATGATTTGTCGAATCACGAATGGGAAAGTTGCCATGCGACCCGTTAACGCGGTAATAGATAGCACACGGGTACTCAATAAGGTAAGTGGGATTGCTAATACGAGAGCCAAAACCATCCCAGCAGTTGCAATGGCAACAGTGCGCCAAGCTTCTATAGCAACTAATTTTAAAAAATCGGGCTTGATATTCGGCGGGACAAAGTCTGCCAAAAATTTAAGAGTAACCTTAAGATTCTCCGCCTCAAAAAAAACCCAAGGCTTAAATTCTGTTGAAATTAATGCCGGTACCAATAGAACGATAGCCAGAATGGCAAAACTAAGACGCGAGTGCCATGCAGGATCTTTTATATACAGAGGGGTGGAAGCTGAAATCATCGCAAATATGAAGGCAAGGTCCGATTAGACTTCACTCAACATGAAAGGTATGCGCTTCTAACTGAGTAATTTCATGCTCACTTTGTGCATATAAATTATGAAGAATATTTTTCGTAATCTCGTGAGAAGGTAAATCAAATGCTAGCTCTCCAGCTTGCAATCCGATTACCCTAGAAAATTCTTTAGTTGCAACATCAACTTGGTGCAATGTCACAATTAAAGTAACGTGCCGTTTATTTGCCTCGGCAATCAGCATCTGAATTGCTTGCCTCGATCTTTTGGGGTCTAAAGCAGATAAGGGCTCATCGACTAACCAAAGGTCAGCTCGACTCATTAAGATTTTTGCTAAACCAACCCGCTGACGCTCTCCACCAGATAAACGATCCACTCTACTCCATAATTTTTCACTGAGATCGAATAGTGATAGTGTATTGAAAGCATCTTGAGAATATTGTGGGTAGATTAAATTCAGTATGCTTTTGCCAAATCCCATTTCTCCGAGCCGACTAGCGGATAAGGACGTAACAACACGTTGTCGCGGGGGTAGCGGCGGAATTTGTGGCGCATAAAAAAGGCGCTGGCGCAGCTGACGTAATGCACCACCAGAAATTGACCATGGATTGATTCCACCCAAAGAAAGTATCCCGGACTTGGGTTTCATTGCGGCTGCAATAATTTGTAGCAAGGTGGTCTTACCAGAACCCGACGGCCCGATGATCGCCACATGCTCACCGGCCTTTACTTGGAAAGAGACATTCTTTAAGGCAAAAACTTCATCCTGCTCGCGAGCAGGATGATAAGCAGTAATATTTTCTAAATGTACGTCCACGACTATTTGATTAAGCCTGCACTTCGGCCGGCAAGCTCTAGATTTTTATAGTTATCCGCTTTCGTGGGAATGTATTTGGTAGCACGGTTTAAAGTCAATATTTCCTTGCCTTCGGGAGTGTTCATATCCAATGCAAATAGAGCCTTAGCAATCTTCTCTCTTTGAGCAGCAGGCATATCTGCATGAACTGACCAGTTGTAATTAAAGTAAGGGGGTGTTGTATAGAAAACATCTACCTTGCTCGTGTCTACCTTGCCTTCATTAACAAACTTGTTCCAAACGGTGATGTCTAAAGCTGCTGCATCCACTCGACCACTCACTACCGAGGCAATCGTCGCATCATGCGCACCTGAATAAGCTACGCGTTTGAAATCAGTTTCTGGGTTAATTCCAGCCTCTAGGAGGAAGGTGCGTGGCATCAAATGTCCAGACGTACTAGATTGAGAACCGAAACTAACTTGCTTACCCTTTAAATCCGTTAGCTTAGTAATTCCTGAATTTTTCTGCGTAATAAAAACAGAGCGAAATTTAGCATCTTCCTCACGCTGTGCAAAAGGAATAACTTTCCCGCCGGAACGAATATTTGCCTGTACGTAGGTAAAACCACCAAACCATACAAGGTCAACTTGTTTATTGACCATTGCTTCTACAGCAGCTGGATAGTCATTGACCGGGGTGAACTCTACCTTCATCCCCAGATTCTTTTCGAGATAATTGCTGAGCGGTCCAAATTTTCTCATTTGCTCAGTAGCAGCCTCTTCCGGAATAGTTGTCACCCGAAGAACCTGCTGCGAATAACCCAAAGGGATATGCAGCAAACAAGCCAATACCGCGATTGATCGTATCCATTGAAGCATATTCATGATTTTCCTTAATTAATAAGACGACTTATCTGACATTTCAGCAAATGATTGCAATCCGCAGGCGCGGAAATCAATTACCTCATTCCCACTCAATTGTTGCTGGAGGCTTTCCACTGATGTCATAGACCACGCGATTAATGCCGCGTACTTCATTGATGATGCGGTTCGATACTTTTCCCAGCAGATCATGTGGCAAGTGCGCCCAGTGTGCAGTCATAAAATCTTGTGTTTGCACTGCTCTGAGGGCAACAACGTATTCATAGGTCCTACCATCACCCATCACACCCACAGACTTCACTGGCAAGAACACGGCGAACGCTTGGCTGGTAAGGTCATACCAAGATTTCTGACTAGCCTCATCAATCGTATTGCGTAACTCTTCAATGAAGATCGCATCAGCACGCTGTAAAAGACTTGCAAACTCAGCTTTGACTTCACCCAAGATGCGCACACCAAGACCAGGTCCCGGGAACGGATGGCGATAGACCATCTCGCGCGGCAAACCTAAAGCAACACCAAGCTCACGTACTTCATCTTTAAATAATTCACGTAAGGGTTCAAGCAACTTGAGATGCATGTCTTCAGGCAAGCCACCCACGTTGTGATGACTTTTAATCGTATGCGCGCCCTTCTTGCCTTTACCGGCAGACTCAATCACATCTGGGTAAATAGTTCCTTGAGCAAGCCACTTGGCATTTTCAATCTTGCCAGACTCAGTTTGGAAAATCTCTACAAATTCTTTGCCGATGATTTTGCGTTTGGCTTCAGGATCTGCAACACCAGCAAGCTCAGACATAAACTTCTCTTTGGCATCAACACGAATGACTTTGACACCAAGATTGCGGGCAAACATCTCCATCACCATGTCACCTTCGTTTAAACGAAGCAAGCCATGATCAACAAACACACAAGTGAGTTGCTCACCAATCGCACGATGAATTAATGCAGCCGCGACACTAGAGTCAACGCCGCCAGATAAACCGAGAATCACCTCCTCATCGCCAACCTGCTTGCGAATATGCTCAACTGCTTCGCTGATGTAGTCGCCCATAACCCAGTCTGGTTTGCACTGGCAGATCTCATGCACAAAGCGACTTAAGATAGCCTCACCTTGCAATGTATGGGTTACCTCAGGATGAAATTGGAAGGCATAAAAGCGGCGTTCTTCATCAGCCATACCTGCAATTGGGCAGGAATCAGTTGAAGCCATGAGCTTAAAAGCTGGTGGCATTGTTGTTACAGAATCTCCATGACTCATCCATACCTTGAGAATCCCATGGCCTTCACTGGTAGAAAAGTCTTGGATGCCTTTGAGCAGATTGGTATGACCATGAGCACGCACTTCGGAGTAACCAAACTCACGGGCTTTACCCAAAGATTCAGCAGAAGCAACAGCTCCACCCAATTGGGTTGCCATTGTTTGCATGCCGTAGCAAATCCCTAAAACAGGAACACCTAATTCAAAAACAATTTGCGGTGCACGAGGACTGCCCTCTTCCGTTACAGAGCTAGG
Source organism: Pseudomonadota bacterium (assembly GCA_041179045.1). GTDB lineage: Bacteria > Pseudomonadota > Gammaproteobacteria > Burkholderiales > Burkholderiaceae > Polynucleobacter. The sequence goes on along the minus strand of JBEGUE010000134.1, from coordinate 3,434 downwards.
TCCACCTGAAAGGATAATCCCTTTGCCGCCCTGCTCTTCAATGAACTTGCGAATGAATTCTGGATCGCAATCATAGGGATGGATTTCAGAATAGACGCGCGCATCACGCACGCGCCGGGCAATCAATTGGGTGACTTGTGAACCAAAGTCAAGAATCAGTATTTTGTCGTGCACGAAAGGATTACCTTAAATTCAGTCTGCTATTACTTCTTAATCAATGTGGTAATTTGGCGCTTCCTTGGTGATCTTCACATCATGAACGTGTGACTCGCGTACACCCGCTGAAGTGATTTCCACAAAATTCGCTTTTTCATGAAGTTCATCAATCGTCTTACATCCAAGGTAGCCCATTGAAGAACGAATACCACCAGTGAGTTGATGCAAGATGGCCAATACACTGCCTTTGTAAGGCACTTGACCTTCAATACCTTCAGGTACCAGCTTCTCAGCATTCGCTGCACTGATGTCACTCTGGAAGTAACGATCTGCAGAGCCATCCGCCATCGCGCCCAAAGAGCCCATGCCGCGATAGCTCTTGTATGAACGACCTTGATAGAGGAACACTTCACCAGGGGCTTCTTCAGTACCGGCAAACATACCGCCCATCATGACGGAGCTTGCACCAGCAGCTAAAGCTTTTGCAACGTCACCAGAGTAACGCACACCACCGTCTGCAATTAAAGGAATACCGGTGCCCTTGAGTGCAGCAGCCACATTCACAATGGCGCTAATCTGAGGAACACCAACACCCGCAACAATACGGGTGGTGCAAATAGAGCCAGGGCCAATGCCCACTTTCACGCCATCAGCGCCATGATCAGCCAATGCTTTAGCGGCTTCGCCAGTGGCAATGTTTCCACCAATCACCTGTACGTGCGGGTAGTTTTTCTTAACCCACTTCACGCGATCTAAAACGCCTTGGCTATGACCGTGTGCGGTGTCCACCACAATCACATCGACGCCCGCACGAACTAAGAGTTCAATACGTTCATCATTATCAGGACCAACACCGACAGCAGCGCCAACGCGCAACTTACCCTCACTGTCTTTACAAGCATTTGGATGCTCAGTCGCCTTCAAGATATCTTTGACGGTGATGAGGCCACGTAATTCAAATTTATCGTTGACTACCAGCACGCGCTCTAAGCGATGCTGACTCATTAAGCGCTTTGCCTCTTCTAGAGAGCAACCTTCTTTAACGGTAATCAAGCGCTCACGAGGAGTCATCTTGGTTTTTACAGGCGCATCTAAGTCTTCCTCAAAGCGCAAGTCGCGGTTGGTAATAATGCCCACCACCTCTTTGCCAGTCAGCACTGGGAATCCGGAGAAACCATGCTCACGAGAAAGCTGGATCACTTGACGTAGCGTGGCATTTGGATCGACCGTAATAGGATCGCGCAAAATGCCGGATTCGTAACGCTTAACCTTAGCCACTTCCCTAGCCTGTTCAGCAGGCTTGAGATTTTTATGAACAATACCAATGCCACCTTCGCTAGCCATGGCAATTGCCAAGCGGCCTTCAGTAACGGTATCCATTGCCGCAGACACCAACGGTGTATTGAGTGAAATATCTCGAGTTAACTTACTTGCCAAGCTGGCATCTCGAGGAAGTACCGAAGAATAAGCCGGTACGAGGAGCACATCGTCAAAAGTGAGTGCTTTTTGAATGAGTCGCATGCAAAACCCCTAGTCACAAAAGACGATTATAGCCTCCTAGCCTTTCTTTTAGCTGCGGCGGCCTTGAATTTGGCATCTTGGTTCTGATTGGCCTTCTTGCGACGGACGGCCTTGGGGTCAACTAGGAGAGCAGAATAAAGCTCTAGGCGATCGCCCTCGTAAATGGGGCTATCCCAATCCTTGCGCTTGCCAAAGACGCCAAAACAGCCTTTTCTCGCAAGGACGGAATCACTGGGGCCCTGAGCAATTCCAGCCTTAATGAGAGCAAGTCCTACGGTTGGGGGCTCGGAAGGCAATAAGTGCAGCGTGAAAGGGCTCAACTTAGGCTCACCCAAGCGGGCATCGCAAATCAGAATCTCCATAGACTGACTAGCCATAAAGGTCTTCAGCCCGCTTGACAAAACAATCCACAAAGGTGCCTGCAATATGTCCGAAGACTGGACCAATGATCTTATCTAGGATGACGCTTTTGAACTCCCAATGGAGCTTAAATTCCACCTTGCAGGCATCCTCTTTAAGGGGAATGAAGTTCCACTGCCCGGAAAAATGCTTGAATGGGCCATCCACAAAGACCATATCAATGCTTTCGGGGCGACGATTGGTGTTTCGAGTGTGGAAATACTGATTAATACCCTTAAAGTGGATATTGATTTTGGCGTCCAAAACAGTCTCGGATTGCTCAAAAATTTCCACTCCGCCACACCAGGGCAAGAACTCTGGGTAGCTGGCAACATCAGTTACCAAACCATACATACGGTCCGCGGATTGGCTAATTAAAACGGTCTTGTTGACGTCTGCCATAATCGATCTTGAGAAGCTAAATAAATATGAGTATCGTCGATAACAAAAAAGCCTTCTTCGATTATTTTATCGAGGAACGGTTTGAGGCAGGTCTGGTTCTGGAAGGCTGGGAAGTAAAAGCTATCCGCGCCGGTCGCGTGCACGTCAAAGAAGCGTATGTCGTCATCCGTCGGGCGGAGCTGTTCCTAATCGGCTGCCATATCACCCCCCTGCTATCCGCTTCCACTCATATAGTCCCCGACAGCACCCGTACCCGCAAACTCCTCCTCAATGCCATTGAGATTAAAAAACTCATCGGCAAAGTGGAGCAAAAAGGCTACACCTTGGTCCCATTGAACCTGCATTTCTCAAAAGGGAATGTGAAGTGCGAGATTGGACTAGCCCGCGGCAAGAAACAGCATGACAAACGAGCCGCTACCAAAGAGCGTGAATGGGAGGTTCAAAAGGGTCGCATTGCCAGAGGCGATCTCAACGCCTAATTTGCTGCGGCAATAAGAATCTATATATGCACCAATAAAGTGCATGACGATGGACTTGGGAGAGTAAGCTCAGCCCAAAACAAAATGCCTAGATTTGCATCTAGGCATTTTTTGCATCTTGCTATTGCTTAGCGGTCAGGAGTTAAGCTTCTTTCTTACCTAACATCTCCCAGGTAGCTACTACGCTATCCGGATTGAGGGAGATCGAAGTAATGCCCTTAGCAACCAACCAACGCGCAAAGTCTGGGTGATCTGAAGGGCCTTGGCCACAAATACCAACGTATTTGTTTTGTTTACGGCAAGCATCGATAGAGCGTGCGATCATGAATTCCACCGCTGGATCACGCTCATCAAAGTCGATTGCCAGCAATTCCATACCGGAGTCACGATCTAGACCTAAAGTTAATTGAGTCATATCGTTTGAACCGATAGAGAAACCATCAAAGTATTCGAGGAACTGATCAGCCAAAATAGCAT
>JBEGUE010000133.1:0-4643 GCA_041179045.1 Pseudomonadota bacterium | reverse complement strand
ATTGCAGCTGTCCTTAAGGCATGGAAGAAAGATGATTTAGATCTTGCTACGGTAGAGGGATTTATTCGCCAAATTCTAGGTTGGCCAGAATTTGTACGAGGCATGTATTACCTTGATATGCCTCAAATGGCCATAGATAATTTTTATGACCACCAGAATGCATTGCCCTCCTGGTATTGGACTGGCAACACCAAGATGAAGTGTATGCAGCAGGCGATAGGCCAAACACTCGAGTATGGTTACGCCCACCATATTCAGCGCCTGATGGTGACAGGTAACTTTGCATTGCTCGCAGAAATCTTGCCAAAAGAGGTTTGTGATTGGTATTTGGCGGTCTACATTGATGCGATTGAATGGGTGGAGTTGCCTAATACGGCGGGTATGGCTTTATTTGCGAGTGGCGGCCGTTTTACCAGCAAGCCCTATATTGCGAGTGGCGCCTACATTAAGAGAATGAGTAACTATTGCGGCTCCTGCCAATATAAACCCGATATTCGATTTGGGGAGGGCGCCTGCCCAATGACTACCCTCTATTGGAACTTCCTCATCAAGCATCGCACCCAGTTTGAAGCAAGCCCCCGTACTCGGCTGATGACTGCCAACCTATCTCGCATTAGCGATACCGATCAGCAGGCAATTGTGCTCCATGCCAAAGGTCTTTTAGGGGATTTAAACTCCCTGTAAGAGTCTTACCCCATTTATAGCTGGAAAAAACGCATTTTGTGAATTTGTGTCACACTTTCACTATATAAATCAGCAGGTTAAAAAGTTATGAGAATTGAAGATACAGATCCAGCACGGCATGCTGGCATTGAATATCCCATGGAAGTGGGTGCGCCTGTATTTGCACCGATTAAGGTCCTGGAAGAAAAAGACAAGGCAGTCAATGTCGCGCGCCAGAACGCTAAGCTTGAATACGATCGCATCATGGAGCAGGCCGAAGTATTAATGAAGCAGGCTCGTTCTCTTCAGGCCCGCTTGGATGCAACAGAAATGGTCCATAGCGCCAAATTTAGTTTTAATCCCCTTCACGGAAAAACCTACCATCTCTACTTTGATAGCCGTATTGGCACAAATGTACTAATTCAAAATGGACCTGATCAGTGGAGTTGTGGCATTCCGGATGCTTGGACCTATTCGATGGCAGTCAAAAAACTGGGTGATAGTACCTGGGCCATCGTTGAGGAAGATGAAGTCGTCTCTTCTTCGCTTGCAGTAAGATAATTTTTTATAAAAATAATAAGGTGACTCGTGACAACTGCTCGAATTGTTAGTCTTTCGGAACTCGGCAATGCCGACGTGATTCAGTTAATTGATAAAGAGCTTCCGGCTCCCGGTAAAGGCGAAGTGCAACTTCGTCAGACTGCTATTGGTTTTAACTTTATTGATGTGTACCAGCGCTCCGGTGTTTATCCCTTGGAACTACCGACGGGTTTAGGTCATGAGGCAGTCGGTGTAGTTGAGGCCCTGGGCGAAGGTGTTACTCGATTCAAGCTAGGCGATCGTGTGGCTTATATGAATGCCGGTATCGGTGCTTATGCCAGTGCGCGCAATGTTGCAGCAGATAAGTTGGTTTCAGTGCCAGACAACGTATCTGATGAAATTGCCGCTGCTGTATTTTTTAAAGCAATGACTGCCCAGTACTTAGTTCAAAAAACCTATAAGGTGAAGTCTGGAGATGTCGTTTTAGTTCATGCTGCCGCTGGCGGTGTTGGCCAAATCCTGTCGGGTTGGGCAAAATCTTTGGGTGCGTTTGTTGTGGGTACCGTAGGATCTGAAGCTAAGTTTGCCGCAGCAAAAGAAGCGGGCTGTGATGCTGTAGTTGACTACTCAAAGCCAAATTGGGTCGAAGAGTTTATGAAGGCGACAGGCGGTCGTAAAGCAAATGTAGTTTATGACTCGGTTGCTAAGACTACCTTCTTGGGATCACTTGATTGTGCCGCACCATTTGGCACAGTGGCTTTATTTGGCGCTGCCTCTGGACCCGCTCCAGAGATTCAGCCGGAGATTCTGAATAAGAAGGGTTGCCTCTTCTTAACCAGGCCTTCTGTATTCCCACACAACGCTACGCCAGAATTACTTCAGGAAAATGCTCGCGCAGTATTTGATGCGATTGCACAAGGTCGTGTGAAAGTGCAGATCGGTGCTAGGTTTAAGCTTGAGGAGGCTGTTGAAGCCCATAAAGCTGCGGAAGGAAGAAAAGTTTTAGGCGCGATTGTCATCACACCTTAATTTTTTTAGATTGCTCGGTAATCGACCGATTTTTATAGTGTGATTGAGAGCCTCGCTGATGATGCGAGGCTTTTTTATATTGATTTTTTATCCACCATTGTTTAAGAAGCATATACAAATCTGGAGACGCGTTTGAATAGCATTCCACCTAAAGTATTGGAGCAGCTCGCACCCAATGGTGTTCTATCTGCTGCAGTGTATTTAGGCAACTTCTTACTAGTTACTGGTCGATCTCCCTCTGGAGAACCGACTGGTATCTCGCCAGATATATGTCGAGCCATTGCAAGGCGTTTGGGTGTGGAGGTAAGCCTGATAGGTTTTAACACCCAGGCTGAGGTGGTTGAGGCTGTTGTGAGTGGAAGGTGCGGTATCTCATTGTTGGGCTCTGATCCGGCTCGAGCTGAAAAGATTACTTTCACACCAGCTTATGTCGAACTAGAGGCTACTTACTTGGTACCTGCTCATTCGCCAATCACCGAGTTGTCACAGGTAGATCAGCCAGGTATTCGGATTGCATCTTTTTATAAGAGTGCCTATGACCTTTGGTTGCAACGGAATCTCAAACACGCTAGCTTGGTGCATGCTGATAGTGTGAAAGCCAGTAATGAATTATTCGTTAGCGAGAAATTAGATGCCTTGGCAGGTTTGAGAACTGGTCTGGCTTCCATCTCTAGAGATCTTCCTGGCTCCAAAATTTTAGATGGTCAATTCACTGGAATTCAGCAGGCAGTTGCTGCTAAAAAACCTGACTCTGAGTCGATTGAGTTTTTGAATGCTTGTGTTGAAGAATTCATTAGATCTGGTTTAGTGGCTGATCTTATTCGTCAATATCAGGTGCAAGGTCTATCAGTTGCACCGCTTCCTGAGACGCCTTTAAAGGCCTGTTAATTCTCATATTCTTGTAATCAATAGCATTAGGCCTATCTGATGGCATGATTTAAGGGGGAATGCTTTCCATCCACTCCGCATATAATTGCCTAAGCGCTTGAATTAAAAGAAATTTATTTCTTAAAGACTATTTTTAGCTTGTTTGACAGCCCCATGTGGGTCTTGGACAATGCCTGAGGTGGTTTGTTTCAAGCCATTGCCTCCAATGACAACGACCAATTCCTCCTTCCCAGCATCTGCAACCGCAGCCCTCGAGGCTCGGCAAGTTACTTGCGTGCGTGGTGATAGGACGCTTTTTTCCGGTCTTGATTTGCAGTTATTTGCTGGGCAGTGCCTCCATGTTCGTGGCGAGAATGGCGTTGGTAAAACAAGTCTCTTGCGATTGCTCACGGGCTTGGCTGCTCCTGAGTCTGGAGAGGTGCTTTGGTGTGGTCATCCCATCAAAAAACAAGCATCGGAATTCCACAGCAAACTATTGTTTTTGGGTCATCGAGATGCTCTGAAAGAAGACCTCAGTGCGATTGAGAATCTACGCATGTATGCTGCGATCGATGGTATTACGCTTTCCGAGCAAGATGCTTTTGCTTGCTTGTGGCGATTTGGTCTGAAGGGGCGCGAGGACCTACCTGTCAATTGCTTATCAGCCGGACAGAAAAAACGTGTTTTGATGGCGCGCATGCTGACGAGACGGGCACAAGTTTGGATTTTAGATGAACCCTTTAATGCCTTAGACACCCATGCCGTGGGTGAGCTACAAGATTTGATTGTTGAGCATCTTGAGGGCAACGGTTTGGTCGTATTGACTAGTCATCAGTCCTTAGCTATTTCCGGTCTGCGAGTATTGGATCTATGAGCGCCTTTATCGCCATTATCCATCGCGATCTCTTGCTAGTAATGCGTCGCAAGAGCGAGGTTCTTACCGCATTGTTTTTCTTTGTGATTGTGACGAGCTTGTTCCCATTAGGTATTGGCGCTGATACTGTTTTGTTGAGAAAGATTGCGCCTGGCGTAATTTGGGTCGCGGCCTTACTCTCAACTTTGCTCGGTTTACAGCGGATGTTTGCGGCTGATTACGCAGACGGCACCCTAGAACAACTGGTCTTATCCCCGAATTCATTTACCGCCTTAGTGTTCGGTAAGATCGTCGCCCATTGGCTGGTATGTGGACTACCTTTGGTTTTGTTAGCGCCGGTGATCGGCATTCAGTTTGATTTAGATGCCCAGTCTTTAAAAGTGCTGATGGCAGCCTTATTACTCGGAACACCTGTTTTATCATTGCTAGGCTCGGTTGGGGCGGCTCTCACTCTTGGGGTGAGGGGTGGCAGCGTATTGATGAGTCTCCTGATCTTGCCGCTCTATATTCCGGTGTTAATTTTTGGGGCAGGTGCCGTATACGCCAGCAGTGTGGGGCTTGATATCGCGGGGCATTTTTCACTGCTAGGCGCTTTATTGATTTTGGCATTAGCATTTGTACCTTGGGTTAGTGCGAGCGCTGTAAAGATTGCTATCGAATGAGTAATGTA
>JBEGUE010000132.1:0-4197 GCA_041179045.1 Pseudomonadota bacterium | reverse complement strand
GCTTCAAACGGATCTTTGCTGGGTTTAGCAGGAGGTACTTTTTTAGCTTTCGTACCAGGCATCAACTCAAAGTCGGGAGTAAAGGTAGTCATCGTGCTTCGTAGTTGCTCAAATGCTTTGCGATCACCTTCAAACTTGGCTTTACCTTCGGCTTGTAGTTTTTCAAAAGTCATTTGACCACCCATGACTTTTTCTAAGTCGCTACGATTTACGGTAATGCTGAGGTTTGGTTTTTTATCCTGGTAACCCTTGATATTGCTCAGAGCAGAATTACTCATCTCTACGACAAACTTTTCACCATTGTCTGGTGTACTGAGGTTGATAGTGAACTTCATGCCGGCAGCTTTTTTACTGTCCATGCTGATGGCTAAAGCGTTCAACCAAAGCTCCGTAGTCATTGCCTTGATCATGTCGGGACCGTTGGTCTTTGGAGATGCTCCAGAAGGCATGCCATGACGCAATTCATAGGCGGCGCCTAAGAAACTATTGCGTACGCTTGGGCTTTCTTTTTGATAGCCAATTTGCTCAAAAATATCCGCCAGCAAATCTTTAGCTGCCGTGTTGTTTGGCTCCGCATAAACCAACTTGTTCACGATCTCCATTGCCTCACGGTATTTGCCCTGTTTGTAGAGCTGCTTTCCTTTTGCCATGATCTTGCCTGAACCACCCATCATCTCTACGTAGAGTGGCGCAGAATCTTTTGGTGATAAAGGTATTAAGGTTGCAGGATTGGCATCCCAGTAACCCAAGTAACGATTAATAACAGCGCGGCTATTGTGCTCCTCCGAGCCGTGATAGCTATGAGCAGCCCATTGAGACTTTAAGCTTTCTGGCTGTTTGTAGACGTTATGGACTTCATTAATCGTCACACCATTGTTCGCCAAATGTAGGACCTCATTGTTCAGGTGTGCATAGCTATCGCGCTGTGTGCGCATCACTTCTTGCACGCGATCATTACCCCAACGCGGCCAGGAATGTGAGGCAAACATGACTTGTGCTTCATTGCCATAACGGTACAAAGCATTGTTGATATTCTTAGACCATGCCAAGGCATCGCGTACTAATGCGCCACGTAAAGTGTAGATGTTGTGAATGGTGCCTGTAATATTTTCAGCGGCCCAAAATGCTTTCATCTGCGGGAAATAGGTATTCATCTCCGCTGGCGCTTCTGTACCCGGTGTGTTTTGGAACTCCATCTCCACGCCATCTACCGTCATTTTTTCAAATGGCTCATTAATCAGAATAGTTGGCTCGATTAAGCCCAGGTTACCGGCCGCAGTATTTTTCCCAATCGACTGGTCAACGTGACCAAATGGGCTACGTGGCAATAAAACGCCGTACTGGAAATACAGACGGCGAGTCATAGCATTACCCGCATAGACGTTCTCTGCTACGGCATGATCCATGAAACCAGCCGGAGCAATAATTTTCACTTTGCCACTTCTCACGTCTGCTTCATCCACAACGCCACGCACACCACCAAAGTGGTCAGCATGAGAATGAGAGTACACCACTGCAACAACTGGACGCTTGCCTAACTTCTCATTAACCAACTCTAAAGCTGCTCTAGCAGTCTCTTTTGAGGTTAATGGGTCAAAGACAATCCAACCGGTATTTGTTTTAACAAAGCTAATATTCGATAAGTCAAAACCGCGTACTTGATAAATCTTTCCTGGCACCACTTCATAGAGGCCATAGCCCATGTTCAGAATAGCTTGACGCTGCAATGATGGGTGAACGCTATCAAAGTCCTTACCTTGTAAGAGGAAGTCATAACTACCCATATCCCAAGCAACGTTACCGGCATCTGCCATGATGGATTTATAGGTAGGCGCCGCAATAAATCCCCTCTTAGATTCTTCAAAGTCACGTTTATCTTCAAACGGCAAGGTTTTACGCAAGCCATTTTGTAGCTCAACCGTAAATGTGGATGGTGCCTTACCCTTTGGGTCAAAGTGTTTGCCCTGCATTGCGCCAGGGTCAGCAACCACGCCACCGCCGCCTGCGGCAATAGCGGAATTACCGCAAATAAAGGCAATAGATAGGACAAGCAGGGAGATTTTGGTTTTCATGAAAGCCTTAAAGTAATGCATACGTTGGCAAAAAAGATATTTTAGGAATGTAAAGATTGCTATACCTATAGGCAATTAGCCATGGAGCTAATACCTAATGCTGAATAGAGGGTAAGAACACGATAAATTGAGCACCTCCGCCAGGAGCGTCTTGATATCGAAGATAACCGCCATGACGAGACACAATGTGTTGGCAAAGCCATAAACCCAAACCCATACCAGAGCGCTTATTACTTCCAGAGAGTAATTCAAATAAGTGCACCTGGGCATCAATTGCAACGCCACCGCCATTGTCAGACACCAGGAGTTGAATCCCCTCGGACACATCACAACTCTTAATCTGAAGCATTCGAGGAGATCGAGTAGATTCACCAAGAGCTTGGATTGCATTATTAATCAGGTTCAACAGTACTTGCTGAATTTCACCGCGATTGGCATTGATAAAAGACTTGGACTCTAGTCGCAGAGCCACTTGAAGATTCTTTGCCTGAATTTCAGGTTTAGCAATTTTGAGAACTGATTCAATTAACTCCACAATATCAATTCTCTCTACCCCAATCTTTCCATCTGAAAATATGGAGCGCAGAGATTGAATGATAGTGGTGGCCCGCTGGTTATCTACTAGCAACGCGTTCAGTATTTCTTGGTTTTGCTCAGTAGTTAAATGTCCCTCTGCTAGCTTCTTCTGCAGAAACTGAATATTAAGCTGTGATGCTCCTAAGGGCTGGTTAAGCTCATGGGCTATAGAGGCTGACAAAGCTCCTGTTGCCGCAGTTTTATTGGCCTTTAGTAAAGAAGCAATTAGACTCTCACGCTCTCTAAGTAATTTTTTAATCTCTAGGTTTTCAACCTCAGACTTAGCATTTGCTTGAGTTATCTTCTCAGACCAGTAAGCGCCAATCGCAATATAAGATAAGGTATTCATCACAATCTGAAAGATGGTTAAAAAAATCAACGCTTGCGGGAGTTGCTCTACCTCTCTAACAACAAGGCCTGAGGCTAGCAAAATCGTTAAGCGCCCTAGCGCCAAAAATAGTTCAGCACCTGTAGCAAATTGGATATATAAAAGTTGCTTAGATGGATCAGTTTTTTTCTTTTTATTGAGCTGAATAATTTGCCATATAAAAAAGATGCTGATGATAGTGACAACGAAGGAAGTACGCATTTCAAACGTTCCATGTTGACGCATGTATTCAAAAATGGGGATAAACAGAATGACCGAGCCTATAAAAAAATATTTAAGGCGTGCACTAATTGGGCCATTGAGAGATCTGCAAAAAAGAAATTGCAGTACTCCAGCGATATAAAAAAGGCTATTCGCTATTGTGAAATTAAACTCTGGATTTTTTGTCCCAGCGCTATTTGTGGCCACACCAAAGCCAAATATGAAAAGGGCTAAAACACTAGTTCCGAGCGAAGATATCCAGTATGTACTGGGTTTAACACCGCCTTTCTCTAGAAAATAGCGCAACATTCCAATCAATAAGCCCAACTGAATGGTGGCGAGCATAAAGAAATAAAGGGCTATCAGAAGCTTCATGGCATCTATCGTACAACGAGGGATAGATCTTGCGAACTACCTCCGGAATCAGGCAGCTTTTTACTGAGTCAGGCTAGGCAAACTACCGCTCAACGTTAAATAGAAAAAGTAAAGCGCACTAAGAAAAATGAGGCCGCCAATCAGGTATTGCGGATAACGAATCCCCTGCTCTGGCATACCCTGTTTTTTGCCGTTCATCATGGATCTCACTAGATTCTGTCTTTCGATCAAGCTCATGCCAATTGCCGCAATGATGTGGATGATGACTAAGCCAAGCACTATGTTTGCCACTACTTCATGAGCCTCTGATGCAATGTCACCTAAAAACTCTTTAACCGATAGATAACCAGTCAAGCCAATGAGTAGTATGAGTAACATCAGCGCAAACATTACCAAACCACCCGCTGGATTGTGACCCACATCGTGATGGGGTTGGCCACGTAACATAGCCATAAAGTGATCAATGACTGCCCGAGGACTTTTAAGGAATTGACTAAATCTGGCGTAACGAGTGCCAATCAAGCCCCATACCAATCTAATGAGAACCAAAAGGCATGCGGTATAGCCGAACGCATAGTGAATCAG
>JBEGUE010000131.1:0-5017 GCA_041179045.1 Pseudomonadota bacterium | reverse complement strand
GAATGACAATCCATTTCCAGAGAAAGAGCGTCTCCAGAGTCCTGAAGAGCGTGAGGAATTGAATGGTTTGTATGAGTGCATCTTGTGCGCTTCATGCTCAACTTCATGCCCATCTTTCTGGTGGAACCCAGATAAGTTTGTTGGCCCAGCGGGTTTGCTTCAAGCATATCGCTTTATTGCAGATAGCCGAGATGAAGATACAGCGCAGCGCTTAGATAACTTGGAAGACCCATACCGTTTATTCCGCTGTCACACCATCATGAATTGCGTGGACGTTTGTCCTAAGCATCTCAATCCGACCAAGGCAATTGGAAAGATTAAGGAATTGATGGTGCGTAGGGCGGTATGACCCTCAGTAATGCAGAGTTGTATCGCTTAAAGAGTGATGCCCGCAGGGGTTTGCTTGAAAACGATCTTATTTTGCAACGTTTTTTTGAGCGCTATGGCGCTCAATTAAGCGTAGAAGATGGAAAAGTGCTGTCCCTGTTATTTGCTTTAGAAGACAATGATTTGATGGACCTTTTAATTAGTCGCAGGGATTCTGTGGCTGGATTAGAAAAAGAGTCTGAGGAAGACTCTTTTAAGGCGGTATTACAAAAGCTGAGACAGAAATAATTCAGCATGGTGTTGTAGTTGTAGTTTAGATGCGTGATCACATAATGTAGTAATCATCAATTTGAATGACTAAGGATTAGAAATGATTGAATCGGACATCAAGGCAAAATTATCGTTTTCGGACGGCACACCAGATATCGACTTGCCAATATACAAAGGCACCGTTGGTCCTGATGTAATTGATATTCGTAAACTTTACGGTCAAACCGGCAAGTTCACTTACGATTCAGGTTTTTTATCTACCGCTTCTTGTAACAGCAAAATTACCTATATCGACGGCGATAAAGGTGAGTTGCTCTATCGCGGTTACCCAATTGAAGATCTTGCACATAATTGTGACTTCTTGGAAGTTTGCTATCTTTTAATTAATGGTGAGCTGCCAAATGCCACCGAGAAAAAAGATTTTGAGGACATGGTCATGCACCACACGATGGTTCATGAGCAAATGCAATTCTTCTTGCGCGGTTTCCGTCGCGATGCGCATCCAATGTCTGTATTAACTGGCTTGGTTGGCGCAATGGCCGCCTTCTATCACGACGAGATTGATTACAGTGATCCGCATGCTCGCGAAGTTGCTCAGATTCGTTTGATTGCCAAGATGCCAACTTTAGTTGCTATGTCTTATAAGTATTCCGTAGGGCAACCATTTATCTACCCAGATAACTCTTTGTCTTACACAGCTAACTTCATGCGCATGATGTTTGCAACACCTTGCGAAGAGTACAAAGTCAATCCAGTATTGGTGCGCGCTTTGGATCGCATCTTTACTTTGCATGCTGATCATGAGCAAAACGCCTCTACTTCAACAGTACGTTTGTGTGGCTCTTCTGGTACAAATCCATTTGCTGCTATTTCAGCTGGTATTGCTTGCCTCTGGGGTCCAGCGCATGGCGGTGCTAACGAAGCTTGCTTACAGATGTTGAATGAAATCCAAGCTAGTGGTGGTGTCGATAAGATTCATGAGTTTATTGCTCAAGTTAAAGATAAGAACTCTAGCGTTCGCTTAATGGGCTTTGGTCATCGGGTTTACAAAAACTTCGACCCACGTGCAAAACTCATGCGCGAAACTTGCTATGAAGTATTGAAAGAAATGGGCTTAGAGAATGATCCATTGTTTAAGCTTGCCATGACTCTTGAGAAGATCGCCTTGGAAGATGAATATTTTGTCAGCCGCAAGCTCTATCCAAACGTAGACTTCTACTCTGGAATCGTTCAGCGCGCTTTGGGTATCCCAACTGAAATGTTCACGTGTGTGTTTGCTTTAGCGAGAACAGTGGGTTGGATTGCTCAGTGGGAAGAAATGATTACTGATCCTGAGTATAAGATTGGCCGTCCACGTCAGTTATACGTTGGAGAAACTTCACGCAAGGTTCCCAACATCTCTGTTCGTAAATAAAAAGTTTTCGAGGGTATTCATGTCACGCACGCTTTACGACAAATTGTGGGATGACCATGTCGTCTATTCCGAAGAAGATGGCACGGCCACGATTTACATAGATCGTCAGTTATTGCATGAAGTGACCAGTCCTCAGGCTTTTGAGGGGCTCAATCTAGCTGGCCGTCCAGTTTGGCGAATTTCTGCCAATCTAGCCGTTTCAGATCACAATGTTCCGACAACGGATCGCTCTGAAGGAATCGCTGACCCTATATCGAAGTTACAAGTCGATACGCTAGATCAAAACTGCGATGCCTTTGGTATTACGCAATACAAAATGAACGATACCCGTCAAGGGATTGTTCACGTCATTGGACCAGAGCAGGGCGCAACCTTGCCTGGTATGACTGTCGTCTGCGGTGATTCACATACAAGTACGCATGGCGCCTTTGGTGCACTGGCTTTCGGTATCGGGACATCTGAAGTTGAGCACGTATTGGCTACCCAAACTTTGCTGATGAAAAAAAGCAAGAATATGTTGGTGAGGGTCGATGGACGCCTCCAACCAGGTTCTACTGCAAAAGACATTGTGCTCGCTGTGATTGGCAAGATTGGTACTGCAGGCGGAACTGGTTACACCATTGAGTTTGCCGGTGAAGCTATTCGCAATCTTTCCATGGAAGGTCGGATGACTGTCTGTAATATGGCCATTGAAGCAGGTGCTCGCGCTGGACTGGTGGCCGTTGATGAAACCACGATCGAATATATTCAAGGTAGACCATACGCTCCCAAAGGCGAGGCTTTACGTCATGCCTTGCAATACTGGCGCACCTTGCATTCAGACTCAGATGCTCAGTTTGATGCGGTAGTTGAGCTACGCGCAGAAGAGATTGCTCCTCAAGTAACCTGGGGGACTTCTCCAGAAATGGTCCTAGCTATCAGTGATCGCGTTCCTGATCCTGAAAAAGAGCGCGATGGAAATAAGCGTTCTGCGATGGAGCGTGCGCTTGAATATATGGGCCTTGTGCCCAACACGCCATTAAGCAACATCTCTATAGATAAAGTATTTATCGGATCTTGCACCAATAGCCGTATTGAAGATATTCGTGCTGCTGCCAAGGTGGTTGATCGTCTTGGTAAGAAGGTGGCTGCTAATGTGAAGTTGGCACTGGTGGTCCCTGGCTCTGGATTGGTAAAAGCCCAAGCAGAGCGTGAGGGTCTGGATCGTGTATTTAAAGCTGCCGGCTTTGAATGGCGTGAGCCTGGTTGCTCTATGTGTTTAGCAATGAATGCGGATCGTCTTGAGCCTGGCGAGCGTTGTGCGTCTACATCGAATCGTAATTTTGAAGGTCGCCAAGGTAATGGCGGAAGAACTCACTTAGTGAGTCCAGCGATGGCCGCAGCTGCTGCGATTGAAGGTCATTTTGTTGATGTTCGTAAGATTTCTTAAGGAGTTGCTGTGTTTAAATGGTCTTCTTTCACGATGATAAAAAAACTGATGATTGTTGCTGTTAGCGGCATCATCTTGGCTGCTTGTGCAAATACGATGGAGGGTGTTGGTAAAGACCTTCAAACCATGGGTAATTCTATGGGCACTAGCAAAAACTCCAACTCTTCCAATCAGTCCCAAACTCAAGGGAAAGATGTTGTTGTGACGCCGGTTAAGTAAGCGCACAGTCGATATTTAGCAAAGATCACTATGGAAAAATTTACGGTATACAAAGGCTTGGTAGCTCCGCTTAATCGCGAAAATGTGGATACCGATGCCATCATTCCAAAGCAATTCTTAAAATCGATTAAGAAAACCGGTTTTGGCCAGAATTTATTTGATGAGTGGCGTTATCTCGATCATGGCGAGCCTGGTCAAGACTGCAGCGCGCGCGCAATTAATCCAGATTTTGTTTTAAATCAGCCACGATATAAAGATGCCGGTATTTTGCTCGCTCGTAAGAATTTTGGCTGTGGTAGCTCACGTGAGCACGCACCTTGGGCTTTGGATCAGTATGGCTTTAGAGCGGTGATTGCCCCCAGTTTTGCAGACATTTTCTACAACAATTGCTTCAAAAATGGCCTTTTACCGATTGTCCTCACCGAGTTACAGGTAGACCATTTATTCAATGAAACACTGGCTTTTAGCGGCTATCAGCTCACAATTGACCTGGATGCCCAGCAAGTCATCTCCCCTGATGGAACCGCATATAGCTTTGATGTGGCGCCATTCAGAAAGCATTGCCTGCTGAACGGCTTAGACGATATTGGCTTAACACTGCAACATGCAGATAAAATCAAGGCTTACGAAGCTGAGCGCATTCTCAAGATGCCTTGGCTTGCTACACAATTGCCATAGTTTTAGAGAGTTAAAGGCCTTTTCATGAAAATTGCAGTCCTACCGGGCGATGGTATCGGCCCGGAAATAGTTGCTGAAGCCGTTAAGGTATTAAATGCACTCGGTCCTCAATTTGACCTAGAGACGGCGCCTGTTGGCGGCGCTGCTTATGATCTCGCTGGCCACCCTTTACCACCTGCGACTCTAGAGCTTGCTAAAAAAGCGGATGCTATTTTGTTTGGTGCTGTGGGTGACTGGAAATATGATGCCTTGGCTCGTGAACTCCGTCCTGAACAAGCTATCTTAGGTTTGCGTAAGCATCTTGAGCTATTTGCCAATTTCAGACCTGCTATTTGCTATGACGAGCTTACTGCCGCATCAAGCTTGAAGCCAGAAATTGTTAGCGGTCTAGATATATTGATTATTCGCGAGCTGAACGGAGATATTTACTTTGGTCAGCCACGTGGTATTCGAACTTCCGAGTTGCCTTTATTTAAAGGTGCTCGCGAAGGCTTCGACATGATGCATTACAGCGAACCTGAAGTAGAGCGTATTGGCCGTGTTGCTTTTGAGGCAGCCCGCAAACGTAGCAAGAAGGTGTGCAGTGTAGATAAGGCCAATGTATTGGAGACTTCACAGTTATGGCGTGATGTCATGATTCGTGTTGGCAAAGAGTATCCCGACGTTGAGTTGTCACATAT
>JBEGUE010000130.1:0-2890 GCA_041179045.1 Pseudomonadota bacterium | reverse complement strand
TCGAGCAAGCGACCTGGTGTTGCTACCAAGATATCGAGTCCTGCAGCAATGGCTTTGATTTGTGGGTTAGCTCCGACGCCGCCAAAAATAACAGTCGATTTGAGACCGGTGTATTTGCCGTAGGTCACGACGGATTCTTGAACCTGTGCAGCTAATTCGCGGGTGGGGGTCAAAATTAATACACGTAATTGACGCTTGCCACCAGTCTGAGCTGTACTGCTTAAGCGCTGCAGAATCGGCAGGGTAAAGCCGGCAGTTTTACCGGTACCAGTTTGAGCGGCGGCTAGTAAATCTCCGCCCTGCAATACAGCGGGGATTGATTTTGCTTGAATGGGGGTAGGGCTGGTATAGCCTTCCTCGCTAATCGCGCGAAGAATAGGTTCTGATAAACCAAGATCTGTAAATAACATAGGAGCCAAATAAAAATTGGCCCGTATTCAATTAAACGACTATCCCGGCCAATGGGGTGAGCTGCCACACTTGAAGTGTTTGCAGAAAGAATCGCTATTTTAAGCTATCAGGCCGCATTCCAAAGGTTTGGTGTTACAGAATTGGCATATCCCGAGATAAATAATTTTTCTGAACCTGTGGCGGGATCAAATACAGCTCGCTCGATACGGCCAATGTTGCCACCATAAACATGGATGCTGATAGAGGTTTGGTCGCTCAAGGCGTTCTCGACTACGTGGATGTCATGTGTACTGGGGGATACGGTAGCTACTTGACCAGGCTCGCAAACAAAAGACTGATCGGCTTGATAGCTCCCATCAGACTGGCGGTAATAGTCGGCACTACGTTCTTGACCGCGTAACTGACCAATCATTCCCCAGACGGTATGGTTATGCAGCGGCGTCTTTTGACCAGGACCCCACACAAAGCTCACTACTGAAAAGCGATCCAATGGATCTGCATACAGCAAGTATTGCTGGTAATACTGTGGATGTGGTTTACAGAATTCCTCTGAGAGCCAGTCATCGGACTGAATTAAGTCCTCCAGGAGTTTTTTACCCTTGGTAAAAATAATCTCTTCACTCGGATGCGTTTCCAGTAGCGTCGCGAGACCTTTCACAAAAGTCAGTAATTTTCCTTCTTGCATACGTGCTCCTAAATTGAAGTCTTATTGATCGGCTGCAAACAGCCAATCAGGAAGGCCCTTAGGCTTAAGGGTGGTGGAATCAACACAAACAATATGCAAAATAGCGCTGGCAATTAGCTCTGGCTCGCTACCTGTAACAATCCGCTTAGCAGTTTGTTTTACTGCAATTTGAGTGCGACCACGATGCTCAATGACTTGATCAATGCTTAAAAGATCATCTAAGCGCCCCGGCCTATGAAAGTTCATCGTGAGCTCTCGAACAGGAAGAAGAATGCCAAATTCATTTACTAGTTTTGTTGGACTTAAACCTCGTTGCTGAAGCCATTCTGAGCGACTGCGCTCAAAGATCTCTAAATAACGAGCGTGATACACAAAGCCTGCTGCATCGGTATCGGAGTAGCAAACGCGAAAAAGGAAAGGCGGGTGATTAGTTTGGGTCATGATCATTTCAATGCCGTTAGATACGTAGAATCATATCGCGATGTGGGATGCCTGCTTCATCATAAATATCGCCCTGAGCAACAAACCCAGATTGCTCATAAAACGGGATTACTGTTACCTGGGCATGTAACTCTACTTGTTTAATGCCCTGAGATTGGGAGGCTTTGAGTAAAGCCCCCAGCAATTGTTTGCCAGTGCCTTGTCCTCGATACCTTGGCAACACTGCCATACGTCCAATTCTTCCAATGCTGCCAACGCTCCCAGATAGGGTAACTAGGCGAGCTGTACCGATGCATTCTGAGTCTGCATAGGCAAGGGCGTGCCTAGCATTGAGGTCGAACTCATCAAGTTCCATCTCTTCTGGAACCCCTTGCTCCTCGATAAAGACACGCTTTCGAATGGAGTAAGCATCTAGCTTGGCATCCTGCCAAGCTTTAATTAGGATCACGATGGGGATCTGCGAATCAGTCATATGGGCTTCAATGTAGCAAATTGCACCCATTAAGTCTCTAAGACTTAAAAGTAACTCACTTCATGGTTAGAATGGATTAGTGGCTTTGCTTGGCATTGCCCCTTAAAACCTTTATTTAGGAGTTATTTTGAAGAAATCTTTACTGGCTACATTAGTTGCCTCACTCGGTTTAGTTGTTGCAGGTTCAGTATTTGCTCAAGCACCAGCAAAAATGTTGCCTTTGGCAGCCGAAGCAGTTGTATTGACTGCTACTGTTGATTCAGTGGACGTAAAGAAGCGCATCGTAGTTCTTAAGGACGCTAACGGTAACTTGGCTCAAATGAATGTATCCAAGCAGGTCAATGATTTGGATAAAGTGAAGAAGGGCGATCTGTTTGTGGTTGAACACGCTCAAGCAATTGCAGTTGGTTTAGTTGCTGCTCCTAAGGATGCTAAGCCTGGCGTTTCAGGTGTCCGCGCGGTTGTCATCTCTGGTAAAGGTTCAGCGAAGCCATTTGAAGAGACTACAGATACTGTTTATGCAACCGTCAAAATTACTACGATCGATGCAAAAACCCGTATTGTGACTTTCACATTGCCATCTGGCGAGAAGCAAAAAGTGAAAGTGGATCAAAGCGTTTTAGGTCTTGAGAAATTCAAGGCTGGTGATGACGTATTGGTTGAGTTCGTTGACGACACGGCAATTGGTTTTGTAACACCAAAGAAGTAAGCATTCAATAATGTATTCAGCATGACTGACTGCTGATGAGGCAAAGAAAATGGCCCGCATTGCGGGCCTTTTGCATAGCAGTTAATCACTTAAGCGTCTTTAGCAATCATGACATCAGAGGCTTTAATGACTGCCCAAGCCTGATCGCCAACTTTGAGATTCAACTCGTCGA